>JADIMB010000066.1 GCA_017694995.1 Candidatus Cryptobacteroides faecavium
TCGCTTGATGGCATTACTGCGTGAATTCGGCTCTGGTTTGTAATCGTATGTTGTCCAACAATGTCAAAGAACGCAATCGTATATCTGTCTTATTGCATTCCGTTTCATAGTCTCTTTGGGTATCTTAAAATTTGAAGCCGTATAAAAAGGCGATGCCGGAAAATCCCTGTGCAGCAGAAGTTCCAGATTCCGGTACGGGATTTTCCGACACCGCCGGGTTACACACACACTTGCAATTCCGAAGCGCCTTTCCGGCAACTTTCTTATGCTCTCGTTTCATTAAGTTTATACCTTGTCTTCAAAAAGGTAAACATCGAAAAGAAATCATGTAGAATTCATCCCAATTCAGTTTCATTTCAGAAAGGCGCTCCAATTTTGCGCCGGGAAAGATGAAATCCCGCAGTGAAAGTGAAAATTGCAACCGAAGTTTAAAATGAAAAGGAATATGAAGACGATTGTATTGAAAAACAGATTTGCGGCGCTGGCCGCCGTGCTTGCCGGCATCATGGCATTGACATCATGTGAAGAGCACAGGATAAATGAAAGCAGGCTTCCTGATGCCGCTCAGGAATTCATTTCACAGTATTTCTCAGGAGAGAGTGTCGTGTATGCAGAGAAGGACAGGGATGACAGGGTGGTGAGCTATAACGTACGGCTTTCTGACGGTACGGAAATCGAATTTGACGAAGACGGGGTCTGGACAAGTGTGGACTGCCAGCTGTCTCAGGTGCCGGACGGGATAGTCCCGGCCCAGATACTTTCGCATCTGCAGACTTATGTCCCGGGCGGCACGAAGGTGTTCAGCATTGAGAAGAAGTGGGGCGGTTATGAGATCGGCATCCAGGACGGAAGGGATCTCATTTATGATGCTGACGGCCAGTTTGTCAGGGAGGACAGGTGACCTTGGCCGCCAGTCATGAGAACAGGTGCGGCTACAGCAGCGGCCCGAGATATTTTGCCAGGAGGTAGCCGCCGCCCGTCAGCCATATAAAGAGAATAGTTGCAAGCAGGAACGGTTTGGCGCCGGCCTGCTTGAATTTGTCTATGCCGGTCTCTGCCCCGAGGGCTGTCATGGCCATGGTGAGAAGGAAGGTGTCGAGACTGTTGATGAATTCTACGGCCGAGGCTGGCAGCAGACCCAGTGAATTGAACCCGATGACGGCGATGAACCCGAAGGCGAACCACGGTATGGTGACTTTCCTTTTTTCGTCTGCGGCCGGCTTGCCTCCGGTGAAAAAGCTCATCACGAGGAGTACAGGGGCCAGCAGGATGACACGTATCATCTTGACTATTATGGCAGTGTCGGAGATGTTTTCTCCCATTGCATTGCCGGCCCCGACCACATGTGCCACCTCATGCAGAGTGGAGCCGGTGTATACGCCCATCCCGGTCTCGTCGAGAGGAATGGCTCCGGCATTGTACAGGGCAGGGTAGATGAACATGGCTATTGTCCCGAAAACCACTACCGTGGATACGGCTACTGCTGTCTTGTACGGCTGTGGACGGATAACGGATTCTGCGCCGAGGACAGCCGCGGCTCCGCAGATGGCGCTTCCGGTGGCGGTCAGCAGGGATATGTCTTTGTCCATTTTAAGGAGTTTCCCGGCAGATATCCCGAACAGCAGGGTCAGTACGACCACAATCAGGTCTATGACCACAGCTTCCGTCCCTACCGCGATTACGCTCTGGAAAGTGAGCCTGAACCCGTACAGTATTATGCCTATGCGGAGAATCTGTTTCGAGCAGAACTTTATTCCCGGGACCCATGTCTCCGGGAGGTTGTTCCTGAGGGAATTTGCGTACAGCATCCCTAGTACTATCCCTACGATAAGAGGGCTGAATGACAGTTTCTTTATGAATTCGAAGTCTGCGATATAGAACGCCGCGCATGAGAATAGCGCTATCAGCAGGATTCCGTGGAGCATGCTTTTACGTGCTTCGGATGTCATGATTTTGATGTTTAAATGGTTGATAATCTGTACTTTCCCTCGTAGAAAGGGGCGCAAAGATAGTAAAATTTTCAAATATGGGGTAGTCCGGATAGAAAAAATCGCTATATTTGCATCCGGTTTATGGAAAAGTCATCTTTCATATCTAAAATGATGTCCAAGCGAATGCATCGCTAAGATGCATCGTATATTCTATTGCCGGGCGGTGTGCGGGATGCATGCTCCGGTTCTTTCATGAAAATCAAGACAGAATTATGAACTTGCCGCGTTTCTGCAGGGGTAAAGTGTCCGTTGCAGGTATGCATGATGCGGTGAATCGCCATGAATATGATACGGAAAGAATATATCCATAAAGGGACATTCCGGTGCGAGACCGGAGAGAATATCACGGACCTGAAAGTGGTCTACCACGTTTCAGGGCATTATTTCAGGGATGCCTCTACTGAAGAGGATGCTTTAAGGGCACTGCGTCTGGACGCTGTCTCGGGCAGGAAAAAGACGGTCTGGATAACCCATGCCCTCACTGCCAATTCCGACCCGACCGACTGGTGGCCTGAGCTTGCGGGACCGGGGAAATTCTTTGACCCGGACAAATATATAGTAGTGTGCGCAAATATGCTCGGCTCCGCATACGGGTCCTCAGGCCCGGCTTCCCCGGTGCCGGGAAGCTGTACGGAGGAGAATCCGGAGGGCACACCTTATTATTTCACTTTCCCAAGGGTCACGGTCCGTGACATCGTAAATGCAGAGATTCTTCTGCGCAAATATCTGGGCATAGAGAAGATAGACCTCATAGTGGGCGGCTCGATAGGCGGCTTCCAGGCGCTGGAGTGGGCCATAATGGAGCCGGATGTCATCCGCAACGCAGCCTTCATCGCCTGCGGGTCGCGGGTGACCCCGTGGCTGACCGCGCATAACGAGGCGCAGAGGATGGCGCTTGAGGCTGACAGGACTTTCCGCAGGTGCGAAAGCCTCAAGGGAGGGGCTGAGGGGCTCAAGGCGGCAAGGGCGATGGCCCTGATTTCGTACAGGAGTTATGAAGGGTACAATGCCACACAGTCCGAGCAGGACGTGGATACCCTGTTTGCCGACCGGGCGGCTTCATACGAGAGGTACCAGGGGAAGAAACTGGCCGACCGGTTCGATGCATATTCATACTGGTACATAACATATTCCGTCGACAGCCACAATGTCGGGCGCGGGCGCGGAGGCGTGGCCGCGGCCCTCGGGAGCGTGAAGTCAAGGAGTATCGTCATCGGTATCGACAGCGACGACCTTTTCCCCGTGGAGGAGCAGCGCTACATCGCGGAGTGCATCCCGGGAGCTGAATACCATGAGATTACGTCCAGGTTCGGCCATGACGGTTTCCTGCTGGAATACAGCCAGATAGCCGGGATACTGGAGCCGGTGCTTAAAGACCGACTGTCACCGGTGGTGACATTGTCCTGAAAGGACGCTTCCCTGCCGTCCATACGGGATGACAAAAAAATCGAATAATCATTGAATACACATTAAATATATGCAAGTACTTAAGTTCGGCGGCACATCGGTAGCCAATGCCGCCAATATGTCGAAAGTAGTGGATATAGTTTCCAGGGCCGTTGAAAGGGACAGGACCATCCTGGTCTGCTCTGCGATAAGCGGCTTCACGGACGCCCTCATAAAAATCGGCAACATGGCGGCTTCCCGCGATGAAGACTATGTCGCCGTCATAGATGAATACCAGAAGAAACATCACGCCATCATCAAGGATCTGCTGCCTCTGGAGAAGCATGAGGAAAGCCTGGAGGTGTGCGACAGTGTGTTCGACTCGCTCCGCAGCATCGCCCAGGGTGTCTGCCTGCTCGGGGAGCTCAGCGAGGCGAGCCTGGATGCGATACAGGGCTGCGGGGAGCTGGTCTCCACCAGAATCATAGCCACCAAGCTCGCATCAGTCGGCATTGCCACCAAATGGATAGACTCCAGGAATGTGATAAAGACACAGAAAAGGGAGGGAGTGACCGTCGTGGATACTGTCCAGACAAACGCCAACGTGGCAGCGATGCTGGAGAGCAACCCTATTGTATCGCTGTTTGTCCTCCCGGGCTTCATCGCCTCTGATTCAAAAGGCCGTTCCACCACTCTGGGGCGCGGAGGATCTGATTACACGGCATCCTTGCTTGCTGTAGGGGCCGGAGCCCGCATCCTTGAAATCTGGACAGACGTGCCGGGGATGATGACCGCCAACCCGAAGGTGGTCCCTGATGCCAGGACTATCAGCAATATATCATACCGTGCGGCCCTAGAGCTGTCGCATTTCGGGGCCAAAGTGATCTATCCTCCTACAATCCAGCCTGTAGTCTCCGAGGGCATCCCTATCTATGTGAAGGATACATTCAACCCTGAGGCCCCGGGGACGCTTATCGAGAAGAATCCGCCGCTGTGCAACAGGAAGATCACCGGCATCTCGAACTCCGACAATATCGCGCTCATCTCCCTGGAAGGAAGCGGGATGGTAGGTGTCCCGGGCTTCTCCAGCCGCCTTTTCGACATACTTAGCCGCAACGGTATCAATATCATCCTCATAACTCAGGCCTCATCTGTACACACCATGTGTATTGCAGTGTCGGAGAAGGATGCAGACAAGGCCAAGGAAGTGGCTGACGCCAGGTTTGCCTACGAGATTTCTATCGGGAAGCTCAATCCGCTCAAGGTGGAGAAAGGGTTTTCCATAGTATGCCTGGTCGGTGACGATATCCTGACCCAGTGCGGGACCACGGGGCGTATGCTCGCAGCCCTGGGCCGCCACAGTGTATCCATCCGGGCCACAGCGCAGGGGTCTTCCGAGAGGAACATATCCGTGATCATCCATTCGGAGGACGTGGACAGGTCCATCCGCTATATACATGAAGAGTTCTTCGGAAAGTCCGCAGTCAAGGATATTAACCTTTTCGTGGCGGGGTACGGGACTGTAGGCAAGGCCCTTATCGACATCATCTCGAAGAACGGGGACAAGATTGCCGCCCGTACCGGGAAGCGTCTGCGCATCGCTGGGCTTTCAAACAGCAGGAAATATGTGCTTGACAACGACGGGCTTCCTCTTGACAATGTCCAGGAGCTTCTTTCTGGGGGTGAGAGTGCTGCTGACGAAGCCTATTTCGAGGCACTGGCGAATACTTCCCTGCAGAATTCCGTCTTCGTGGACTGCACAGCAAGCTCCGACATAGCATATAAGTACATGAACCTGTTCAAGCACGGCTATTCGGTGGTGGCATGCAACAAGATAACCTTCTCGTCTCCGTATGTGCAGTACCAGGCCCTGAAGAAGTCAGCGCTCGAGAACGGGGCTTCACTCAAATACGAGACCACGGTGGGGGCCGCGCTCCCGATACTCGAGTCCATCTCCCGCAGTGTCAACAGCGGAGATACGATACACCGTATCGAGGCGGTGCTTTCAGGTACACTGAATTACATCTTCAGCACGTATGACGGCGGAAAGACGGCCACGTTTGCCGAGATAGTCCGCAAGGCGCATGATGCAGGCTATACGGAGCCGGATCCGCGTCTTGACCTGAGCGGCCGCGACGTGCTCCGCAAGCTGCTGATCCTCTCGCGCGAGGCCGGGGTCGGGATCGACGAGAAGGATGTGGAGATATGCCCTGTCCTCGGTCCCGAGTTCTTCGAAGGGAAGGTGGACGCCTTCTACAGGAAACTTGAGGAGAATGAGGCCGCTTTTGCGGCACAATACGAGGCTGCAGCCTCCAAAGGCTTGAGACAGAGGTTTATCGCTTCGCTCGTAAAGGACGAGACATCCCCGTTCGGGTATAAGGCGAGAATGTCTCTGGAGAATGTCGGCCCTGAGCATCCGCTCTACAATCTCTGCGGGACGGACAACGCCGCCATCATCAGGACCGACTTCTATCCGTCCCCTCTGGTGATACAGGGTGCGGGCGCCGGGGCATACCAGACCGCCTCTGGTGTTCTTAATGATATATTGGTATGATGGCCAATATATCTGTCTACCCCCAGTCACCTGCGGTGACAACTCTATTGGAAAAAGAATTGAAATTGATTGAAAATTAATAATTTATAAACCATGTCAGAAGAAAGGAAATATAAGTTCGAGACCCTGCAGGTCAGGGCCGGACAGGAAATCGACCCTCAGTCAAAAGGCACCGCTGTGCCTATCTACCAGAGCACTGCATACGTGTTTGACAACATGCAGTACGGGGTGGACCTTTTCACCCTCAGCAAACCGGGAAATATTTATACGCGTATAACGAACACCACTACCGAGATGTTCGAGAAGAGGATGGCCGCGCTGGAGAACGGTGTCGCCGCCACCGCCACGGCTTCCGGGCAGTCTTCCGTGCTGCTGAGTATCCTGAATGTGGCGGGGATGGGGGAGAACATAGTGGCTTCGCCTTTCCTTTACGGGGGGACGTTCACGATGTTCGCCATCACGCTCAGGGACATGGGGATAGAGGTGCGGTTCGCCAAGAGTGACAAGGTGGATGACCTGGAGGCCCTGGTGGACGGGAAGACCAAGGCTATCTTTATCGAGAATCTCGCAAACCCGGCTTTCAGCATACCTGACTTCGAGCCTATAGTGGATATGGCCCGCCGTCATGGCATCTGTGTCCTGGTGGACAATACCTTCGGTATGGGAGGTTATCTGTTCCGTGCTTCCGACTGGGGGGTGAATGTCAGCATACATTCAGCTACCAAGTGGATATGCGGACACGGTACGGCACTGGGAGGAGTGGTCGTGGACAACGGCAACTTCGACTGGACTCCGGAGAAGTATCCTCTGCTCGCTGCTCCGTCCGAGAGCTATCACGGGGTAGTATATACGGAGGTCTTCGGCAAGGCTGCTTTCGCCGGGAGAATCCGCGTGGACGGCCTGCGCAACCTCGGGCCTGCCCCGTCGCCTTTCAACTCGTTCCTGATGCTCCAGGGGCTCGAGACCCTTTCATTGCGTGCCGAGAGGCATTGCGAGAACACCCTTGCGGTGGCGCAGTTCCTCCAGAAGCATCCTGCGGTTGAGAGTGTCAACTATCCGGGCCTGGAGGGCAACCCTTATCACGAGCTGGGGAAGAAATACCTCAGGCACGGTTTCGGCGGTGTGCTGACTTTCAGGGTGAAAGGCGGGTTCGACGGTGCCGCCGCCCTGGTGGACAGGCTGGAGCTCATCCTTCATGTGGGAAGTGTCGGCGATGCCAAGTCGCTCATCGTGCATCCTGCATCCACCACACATTCCCAGCTCAGTCCTGAGGAGCAGGTGGCAGCGGGCGTATATCCTAACCAGCTCCGCCTCTCTGTCGGACTGGAGAACATAGATGACCTTATCTACGACCTCGACAACGCCCTGAGATAGCCCCATGGGGCTGTCGCCGGCAGGCGACTGGGGGAGGACAGGCGAAGGTCTTCGGACCTTCGGACTTTCATGATTTTGTCGGTCACTGACCTTCAGACATGAAAGCCGTCCCCCCTCAGAATAACCGGACCAAATTATAGTATAAACAAAAAAAGACAAATATAATAAGGCCCTTCAGGGCCGCAGCGGAGCGTCAGCGAGACTTCCTGGAGGAAGTCGCAGCAGCGCAGCTGCCGGCGAGGCAAAGCCGAGCCGCATGCCCCAGGGGGCTGTCACCGTCAGGTGACTGGGGGTAGACAGGCGAAGGTCGGCAGACCTTCGGACTTTCATGATTTTGTCGGTCAC
>JADIMB010000067.1 GCA_017694995.1 Candidatus Cryptobacteroides faecavium
TGTGCAATGCTGCTTCCCTGCAGCAGACGGTAGCCGTATGCGGCTTTCAAATCGGAAAGTGACTCAACTTCTGAAAAATCATACGCGCCGCTGGCTACATTGGTATTTTTCCCGACATTGGCTATTACCCAGATGGTACAGTTTTCATACTGGCTCCCTTCCTGCTTAGGTATACCAAGTGCCTGTGAAGTCTCGTATGGCGTTTTAGTATCATAGCCGTCATAGATTTCCTCATTGTAAAAACAATCTTCATTACTGTCGAACGCCAGTACATGCACCGTATAGATCACTTTCTCTTTTTCAGATGCCTCTGCGCGCGTAACCACAATATCCTCCGCGTCCGGAATATCCATGCTGAGATATACCATATCGTCACCGGGCATCTCAAGTTTATCGATGACACAGGAGCCTGCACAGGATATGACGGTAAAGATAAACAGGCAACGACAAAATGCACGCATATATGATTTCATGGCACGACCTCCGTTATCATTCAAATGTAATATGCTCATTTCCACTGTTCCCGTCCTGCCAGTCACCGACTGAAAGCTGCAGAGATACATTATAGTTACTGATCATTATAGTATATGTCAGTGACTCGCCCGGCTCCCATGCAGGACGGGACTTGAGATTAATATTAGCCGTATCGGTCATCGACCAGTAGCCGGAATCTCCTGCCGGGACATCATTTTCCAGTGTATAAGTTATGGATACTTCACTGTTCTGAGACATGGACTGAGGTATCATCAGCAGGTCATAATCATCAGGAGAAACAGTCTCCGGGTCATTCTCCCCTCCGGAAGCAATGACTGCCGCTCCTGTCAGGCCACCATTGGTTACAGTCAGGTCAAAGCTGTTAAAAGAATTGGCATCCGGATTCCATGACGGGTCTGCTGCATCCGCAGCATAAGTCATGTCTCCCCTGCTGTATGCAGTAAAACCAATGGAAGTGACATTCACCTTATAATCTGCCGGAATATCGGAAGACAACTTCACGGCGAACCTGATCCTGGTAAGAAGATGCCCAAAAGTTAGGGCCACAGGTTCAGGTTTGCTACCATCCAGATCTGTGCTGCGGGCCGTCATCAGATCTACGGCACTGCTTCCTGTGAAGGAGGCATCGAAGCCTTTAACTTCAAGTGTGCCTTCCTGCGTACAGGAGACATTGAGCGCTTCCGCATCCGGATATACGGCATAGAAGTCATAGGTTTTGCCAGAGAGCCAATACCGAAGACCGTCGTAGCCCCATGATCCGTCTGTGCTTTTCGAGACTTTATCAGCATTGAACACATTGACGGCATCCGTACCTGCAGTACCATCAGAATACCATCCCCATACGGAAAACGAACTGATGTCGTCCGGTGTATCCACAGCTGCCTTTGTGTCGACTCCGGAGAAGGTGATGGCGTCTTCGGGGCTAGCTTCTGTACCTGGGGCTGTGGTCTTGGTGCAGGATATGGCAGCGAGTGAGGCTCCGGCCATGGATAGGAGGACGGAGGTCGTTATGGAAAGTATATGGACGGTGGTTTTCCGCATGGTTCGCTTGGCGTTTTTGCCTTGACGGCAATGTTTTGGCAGCCGGGAGGGGACGTTCAACCCCGCCCGGCCGGGAATGAAATATTATTCGATAGTCAGTGGTGTATCAGTTGCAGGATTAAAGTCCGGAACAGATGTAACCGTAAATGTTATAGGTTTTGCATCGTCAATTATATTATCCAAATTGATTTCTGCTGTATAATTATAAGAGAATCCCGGAGTCCAAGTATTTTGTGTTGTACCACTCTCGCTTCCTGAATATGCTAATGAGATATCACTAAAATTTTTTCTGGCTATTTCTCCAGACTCATCTAAAACTATAACTGTAAAGGATGCTTTTAAAGTTTTATTGTTCTGTGGGATTACATATTCTTCAACGAAAGCGTCAGTTTCAGAAGCGAAATCCGATATGGAATCATACGAATAATCACCTGTATCTCCGCTCCAGTCACCTACCTGATTATCTGTAAAGTCAACACTACAAGAAGTTTTGACAGCGCTGAAAGTCAGACCTTCTACCGCCATAGTGTAAGAGTCTGCCATAGAAGTAGTAAAAGTGAATCTAACTTTTGAAAGGAGATGTTTAAAGGAAAGGCTTACAGAAGTTTGTGTGCTCGCCGTCACATTATCAGCAATTGCTGTCGCCGCAACAAGATCTTTATCGCCAACTGTATAATTAGATATTGAAAGTTTCTTTTCTGCCGGTGTAAAAAGGACGCCAGAATTCAAAATGTTATTTCCATCTGAATATGCTGCGAACACATAATTTTTCCCATTTATCCAGTAAGCTGTCTCCTCCGGAGTCCATATTGAAGATCCATCAGCAGTACTTCCGCTAACTTTTGTATTGTTAAATACGGTAACATAATTTCCACTGTTCTCATACTGGCCATATACCCAGAATGCAGATAATTTGGTACCGGAAACATCCACCTTGGTGACATTCCCTACAAACGCATTGTCGAATTTGATGAGGTTGCCCTCGGAGACACCGGTGGTCTCGGTCTTGGTGCAGGCGGCCAGGGCTATCGCGGTGACGGCTGCAAATAGGTAGATTCTTTTCATGACTGTATTGTATTAAGTGTTTAATTTGCTTGTTTTCGCTCAGGCTATCCTATCGGCAGCGGGATGTCCTCGTAGTCGCCCCAGCCGTCGACATCCACATCGAAGCCGCCGCCTCCGGCATTGCCCTCCTCGTCGGTGACCTCGTATCCCGTGGCCAGGATGACGCCGCCCCTGGGGTTCTGCTCAAGCTGGCTGCTCACGTCCACCGGCTCGAACCGCTTGGTGGCCCCGTTACGCAGCTCGACCTCCAGCACCAGGCTGTATTCCCTGCCGTCTGCCCTGGTCCCGTCATAGTCCTCGTACGGGAACCCCGGGATACCGAAGGACTTCACCTCGGCAAGCACCCCGCGGTCCGTGACGGTGCAGGATTCCGTGTCGAAGAGTATCACCCCGGACTCCCCGCTCGTGGTGCCGCTGTTCAGGTACACTCCGGTGGCCATGCCATCCAGCTCTCCGCGCGCCTTCTCCACATATTCAAGTCCGTCCGTGAATTCAAACTCTATCAGGTAGGTGTACACCAGAGGCGACATCTCCACCGGCATATAGTCCGCCTCGAGCTTACGCTCCCCCTGCCAGCTGTCTATGTAGTACCCGTACAGCATGTCCGGAGGGTTGTACCCCCTGGTCTCCGTGCTGCTCTCTGTCCCGGAGAGGGAGAAGCGTGTACGCGTGCGTGTAGTGGCGACAGCCGTGGCCGAGGAGTGCATGTTGTCGAAGACGAGGTATTCAGTGTCGTTGTTGTAGAACAGGAGGGACTGGCCGCCCTCGTATAGCTGCACCGTCTCCCCTTCAGCCTCTATGTTGCGCTCCTCGTATCCGTCCTCCCTGTATATCACTATCCTCAGCCCGTCCGGCGATGCCGGCCTGTGGTCGTCGTATTCAGAGCCGAAACGCCCGCTGTCCCAGTTGTCCTCCCAGTGCTGGCCGTAATCGATCTCCCACTCTGCCATATAGGTCGCCTCCACATCGGCCTTCACACTCATGGAATGTTCCCAGTGGTTGTAGCACAGTTCCTTGCGGCAGGAAGACAGTGAAATGGAGAATAAAATAAGGAGGGCAACACATGTGATGTCCATCAGATGGTATGCGTGCCCGGTTACCCGGGCATGAAGACTCTTAATAATGGTGTATTTATGGTGTGTCGTCCTCATAACGCGGCCCTCCTTGTCTTTCCGCTCCCGTCTCCTATCCGCCATACAAGACCAAGCTTAAGCTTGACCGGGCCCCAGTAGACGGTCCGGCTTGTCTGCTGGTATACATAATGCTCATCTATCGGGAGATATTCTTCGTATTCTGTATTGAGGACACCCAGGCCGATGCCGGCCTCCAGGGAGAGGCGCTTCGTGATGGGGAACATGTACCCGTAGCTCAGGCCAGCCGACCAGTAGTTGCCCTGGTAGCCCCTGCTCCCACTCCATTCGAGGTCGTACAGGCCCACGGCGCCGAACGCTCCGACATAATGCCCATGCCAGCGGCTCTTCTGTCCGAACCACCAGCGCACTTCCGGGCTGAGCATGTCCAGCTGGTAGAATGTGTCGCGCTTTTTCCCGGACCACCAGGCCACGGCCCCTTCGGCATTGATGCTGAAACGCTGTCCTATCGGGATCTCTATTTCGAGGGACGGGAAACCCACCGCATCATACAGCAGGTTGGTCTTGATATTGAGCATCAGCGGCTTGCGCACCCGCCTGTCCGCCACGGAGGCAGTCCCCGCATTGGCTGGAAGAGGAGCCCGGGCGGTGTCCGGAACGGGACACGGCGACGCCTTCCGGAGAGTCTCCAGTCCGGAACGGTATTCGGCTCGTGATGTTATCGCAGGAAGGTCGTCAGGGACGGGTACGAACGGAGGCCTTACCGGCTTCCTGACCCTCTCAACATACAGTAGCGCTACTAAATCCCCCCCCATCTCCGTGAATGTGGTGTCTGGCACGATGCTGTTCTCTGTCAGGTAGAAGTCCTCCTTCATGCCGCTATGGACTATGTACCACGACTTTACCTGGTTGCTCCTGTCCTTCGCGGCGATGCGGTTCTGGCCTTCTGTAGGCCATGATGTGCAGAATCCCTTTATCCGCACTACGGCTTCGCCCCTGCGGATGGCCTCCAGGTTGGAGGCTATGATGGAGTCGGCACGGGGGATTGCATGCTCGTTGTCCTTGTAATGGTAATAGAACATAAGCCGGCCCGGCACGAATCGGAAGACGACTGCCGAGTCTCTCTGCACCTCCGTGTATTCAGACTGGACTCCCACCGGCTCAGCGCTGGCAGAAACAGATGGGACAGTCATGGTCAACACCGGAAGCAGAAAAAGCGGAAGAAGACGCTTTGCTTTGCTTATCACTATACTACACATAAATTTTTCCGGTGCAAAGATAGGAATTTTTTTTATGATTATACCCCCCCCCGTTTTTTTTCAGGAGTTCCGGAATTTATGCTGAAAAGTATGGGAGTCACTTCCTGCTTTCCTTGCCGAATGACGGGTCCACCCTGATGAACATCGTGACCGCGACAGTAGCCGCGCAGCAGACTATCACCATCCAGAAAAAGCCGGCATACCCGAGCCATTCCTGCAGATACCCGGCCACCATGCCCGGAAGCATCATGCTCAGGGCCATGAATGCTGTGCAGAGTGAATAATGAGCCGTCTTGAACTCTCCCTGCGAGAAATATATGAGATACAGCATATATGCAGTGAATCCGAAGCCGTATCCGAACTGTTCGATGAAGACGGAAAGGTTTATGATGAAGAAATTCTCCGGCTGTGCCATGCTCAGGTAGACGAATGTCAGGCACGGGAGCGTCATGCTGGCCGCCATCGGCCACAACGATTTTTTCAGGCCCCATCTGGATGCCGCAATGCCTCCAACAATCCCGCCAAGGGTCAGTGCGGCCACTCCGACTGTCCCGTAGACTATCCCCACGCTTTCCGTAGAAAGGCCCAGTCCTCCAGCCTCCTCAGGATCCAGCAGGAAAGGGTTCATCATCTTCACCAGGAATGCCTCCGGAAGCCGGTACAGAAGCATGAAAAGTATAGCAATGCCTGCATGTTTCTTCCTGAAGAATGTGGCGAATGTGCGCGCGAACTCGCGCATTATCTCAGATACCGGGCGGGAGGGGGCACCAGTGTATCCGGGAAGGTCTCCGGAGCCACTTCCACCATTGTCATCACTTCCTTTACCGGCACTCCGCCCCTCCACTCTCGGAAGCATGAAAGTATGGTAAATGGCCACGGCTCCGAAAAGCAGGGCGCACAGCACGAGGGTCACAGTCCAGGCCTTCGGCACATCGGCATAACGGGTCTCCAGCAGACCCGCTATCACCACCAGGACCCCTTGCCCGAAAATGGATGCGCACCTGTAGAAAGTGCTCCTTATCCCCACGAAGAATGACTGCTGCCTCTGGTCCAGGGCTATCATGTAATATCCGTCGGCGGCGATGTCGTGTGTGGCCGATGCGAACGCGGTAATCCAGAATATCACCAGCGTAGCGGCAAACAGAGGGACAGGTGTGCTCCCGCCCTCCATGTCCACGGCGGAAGGACGCGGCAGGGAGAAGGCGGCCAGGGCGAATGTCACCGCTATGAGCATCTGCATGGACACTATCCACCACCTCTTGGTGCGGAGGATATCCACGAACGGGCTCCACAGCGGCTTTACAGTCCACGGGAGATACAGCAGGCCGGTATACATGGCGATGTCGCCGTTGGACATGCCCATGTTCTTGAACATGATCACGGATATGACATTCACTATGAAATATGGAATCCCCTCTGCGAAATACAGGGTCGGGACCCACCTCCAGGGCGACCGCCCGCAAACTGCTGACCTATCCATTGACTTTCACTTCTGCTCCTTTATAATAATGTGACAATATGTCCGTATAAGAGTACCCCTCCGAAGCCATCACCGCGGCCCCGATCTGGCACAGGCCCACCCCGTGGCCCCATCCCCGGCCTTCCAGCACCACCTTGTCAAATACCGCGGACGGCAGCTCCCCTGTCCGCAGGAAGCGTTCTGCAGCCTCCTCCACGTCAGCGGACGGCAACTGCCTGCCGGAAGCGTCATAATAACTCACCACGAACGCAGAGCTCTTGAGATGTGTATCTGAAAGGATCTTCCTTATTTCAAGCTCCTTCCCCACCCTTATGGAGTGCTCCGTACCGACGATGCCCACAAGCGAGAGCCTTCCTGAAGCGCCCCGTTCCACAGGGAGGATGGCGAGCAGTCTTCCTATCTGCGTACCCAGCTTCCCGGATATGAGGGCAGAAAGCTCCCCGGCGCTGTACTCCGTCTTCCAGCGGAAGAAATCCTCCGTCTCCAGATCGTAGTCGTTGAGCACCTGGGCAAGCACTTCCCTGTCGGCGGTGTCGCAGAACGGGGCGGCTCCGGCAGCCCTGCTGTCCTCCACACTCTGCAGATACGGATAGTCGTCATCCTCCCAGCAGGTGGAATACCTTTCCGTCACTCCTCCGCAGCATTTGGAGAACCTCGCGTCACAGATATCATCCCCGTACTTGAGGACCTGTCCCCATGTGGCATCCACAGCTTTCCTGACTGTAGCCCCTGCTGCCCTGGTAAGGCCCTGATACCGCTGGCAGTGGTCATCGGCGCAGACATCAAACAGGCTGTGGTCTTCCTGCCCGTACCATCTGACATGGTCAGGAAGCATATTGGAGTCCGGCTCATGACATACAGGGTCCTCGTGACGCTCCGAGTCCAGGTATGTCACTACAGCCGGCAGTGTATCCACCCCCTCAGGGAAGCCGGCCCCCGCTCCGCGGCGGCCGTGCGCCCCGTCCCGGGCCATGATCCTGGACATGACCCAAGACCTGGATATGACGGCATGGGCCTTCAGGAATTCCTCTGAAGCGGTGGATTTCATTTCGGAGGATATCACACTCAGGAGATAGTCCTCCACTCCCACTATATTCACCGCCACAAGCCTGTCCTTGCCCGTGATGATTTTCAGGGAGCCGGCGAACTTCTGGTTCTCCTTCCTCTCCCAATGGAAATCCACGCCGATGGTAACTCCGTAAAGCACAAAAGACGGCTCGGCAAACATCATCGACGGTGTCTGAGCATCGAAGTACAGCTCGTCATACAGGGCCCCGTCATATTCTATCTTCCCGTCACGGAACTCGGCAAAGCGCGGGCCTGCCCCGTCAGAGAGTATCTCGAACTCTATCCTTGCGGCACTCATGATGCCTACAGAAAGCTGCGGCTGGGTCCTGGTAAGGCGCCACAGCACGCCTTTCTCCTGCTCCTCGTCCAGAGAGACTTCAGAATACACCTCCTCCAGAAGGGCAGGCGTCATTTTCCGGAAGTCCTCCTCACGCGGGGTGACCACCACACCTGCCATATCCGCACATCCTGGACTGATCATCAGATGCCCTTCCCCCGTGGAGAAATAGTGATGCGGCCTGTGGCTTTTACGGAATATGACCACAGACCTGAACTCGCCCTGGCTGTACCATGACAGCAGGTTGAACATAGGCTCATGCCCTTCCTCCTGCACAGGTGCGCAGTCCAGAAGCCTGTAGAACATCTTCGCGGCCGACTTGGAGGTGGCGGCCCTCATCACGAATATGCCCCTGTTGAATTTCCTGTAGTGGAAGAGCTCGGCATCCTGTACGGCAGTAAGGTAGACAAGAGGGCATGATCCGTCCGGAGTGCCGTGCATATCCTGCACGGCCGTGCCATGGAGCGTGTCCAGGACAGCGTCTATGTCGCACTCAAGAGGCATCTGGCCTCTGGATGCCGCCTGGAAGTGGAAATGGTCAGGTGCGGAAGCCCCGCAGCGCGGCCCGTTATAGAACACTGTAAATCCGCCGAGGGCCCTGGCAAGGTCAAGCATGTCCACATACCTTTTCCAAATGTTCTGGTCGACATGCCTGTCCGATGCTATCACCAGATGCGAGGCGAATATCGGATAAGGATTGACAAGGATGTCATATTTCTTGGACTTGCGCCCCTCGAACTTCATGCTAATCTGCTGCCCAGGCCTGTTCTCCCTGCACAGGAAGCACTTGCGGGCCCGAACCGCCCCGGCGCTGACATCAGCTGCCGTCGAGACTATCCTGGCGGGGTTGAACTGCAGCCGTACCTCCAGCCCTCCGATCCGCATGGAGCGGGTGTGCACTTTCTTCAGGGCCCTGTAGTTGTCACAGGCCGCAGGCCACTGCGACAGCTGGTCGTTGATGAATTTGTCTATAGGTTTCCTCTTGTTCTTCACAGACTAAGCCTCCTTCATTCTCCGCCGGGCCTCAATCTCGCAAGTGCGGATCCAGTCCTTGTAGAAATTATTGGCATTGACCTTCTCTATCCCCAGTGCGGCATCGGAGTTGCCTTCCCATCTCCGGCAGAAGTACACCGGGTCATATATCCTTCCGATACGGTATTCCCTGCTTATCCTGAGTCCCGCCGCATAGTCTTCCCCATAGCTTGTATCAGGGAAGCATCCTGTCTGTCTGAGCACAGGGACAAAGAACGCGCGCGGGGCCCCCAGGCCATTTACTCTCAATGCATTGTTCCTTCCGTTGTCAGGAGTCCATTCTTTATGGTCTATGACACCCGGAGGTATAGGATCAAGGTTGAAGTCAGTCATGCTGTAAGAGCCAATCACCATGGCACAGTCCTGGCGGCCGAATTCGGATACAATCCGCTCAAGTGTCCCGGGCCCGCTGTATAGGTCGTCACTGTCCAGCTGCACGGCATATTTGCCGCACTCGGGACTGTTCACCGCCAGATTCCAGCATCCGCCTATACCGAGCCCCCTGCGCTCCGGGACCAGATGCACCAGCCTGGACTCCGAAGATGCAAGCTCCTCCAGAAGCTCAGATGTGCCGTCCGTGGAGTGGTTGTCGACCACTATCACATTGTAGCTGAAGCTACATTCCTGTGAAAGAGCGCTCATGACGGCATCCTTTACGGTCTTCACCCTGTCAAGCACAGGGATGATGACTGAGGCTGTGACAGGGAAGGCCCCCGGGTCATATTCCACTTCGGATACGCTTTTGAACTCAGGCTCCAGATATGCCCCTATGGACTTCAGGTGCTCCAGGCAGATCTGCTCCATCTCCTGCTGGACCTGCCTGTTCTTCGGGTCCACATAATCAAACTGCTTCTGGCCTGACTTCCTGTGGTCCGTCTCCACTTCCGTATATAAGAACTCATTGATATGCACTATGTTACGCATCATCAGACGGAGTTCATACAAGGCTCCCCATTGTCTGTCGCAGGACATCTGCCCCACTGCTCTCCTGAAGGAACGTGTACGGAATACAAGCACCGAACCGAAATCGAAGTCATCCCTCAGCGCGCCTTTCTGGCAGGCAATCAGGGGATGCTTCCGCCTTTCCGTCCGGCCTCCTTCAGTAAGGATTTCGTCATAATGGTCGGCATATAGCATATCCGCCCCCGTGTCTTCGGCTATCCGGACAATCCTGTCCAGAGCCATATATCCCATCTCCAGGCACAACGGCTTGGTATACAGGAGGACATATTCGGATTTGGCAGCAGATGCCACGGACCTCAAAGTCGCTGTAGAACAGAAAGAATGCTGCGGCATGACCGTGACACCGTCAAAAGAGCCGCTTGCAGACAGAGAATCAAGTGTACAGGAAAAGGCCTGTTCACTGGACATAGGTAAGATAAAGCACTCAATTCCTGGCATTTTCATGAATATTTACAGCCTGTCCGGCGCTACAGCAGGGCAAGCAAGGTCTTTTTTATTCTGACGAATTCCTGCTCGAAGTTAGGTGTCATCACGTCCATGCCAATGCTCCGCTCTATCTCGTCCATCTCCCACCACCTTCCTTCGTCCACCTCATCCCGGTCCGGGGAAAGGGTGAAGGCACCTACTGCGGCAAATACATTGACAAGCTCCTTCTCAATCCGTGACTCGAACACATAGGAGCACAGGTAGACAGGGTTGAATTCCTTGAATCCCAGTTCTTCGGAAGCCTCCCTGTACAGGGCTTCCAGCAGCATTTCACCATAGTCGACATGGCCGCCCACAGCCGTATCCCACTTTCCTGGCTGGATATCCTTCTTCATGGAGCGCTTCTGAAGATAGAGCCTGCCGAAACGGTCGATTATATGCAGATGCACCACGGGATGGAGCACTTTCGATCCGCTGTGGCAGTACTGCCGGGAAGCAATCCCTTCCACAAGCCCCGAAGGATCCACTACGGGGAACATCTCCTTACGCCCGGGCTCCAGGGCCACGGCAGCAGCATCCCCGGCCCTGCGCGGAGGCAGTACCGGCGGCATGTCCAAAGGATAGATCAGATCAAACATAGGCATATATCCATACCGCACCTATCACCAGCACTATTCCCAGGATAAGGGCCTTCACCGCCATCCTGGACGGCTTCCCGCCGAAAGGGCCGCTGTCCACCGCATCGGAAAAAAAGATGAACATGGCCGGAAGGCAGGCGGCTGCAAGCAGCAGATCCTCCGGGATATTGAAAAGCACTATCTTGGTCATCGACAGGAGCGCCCAGTGCATTATGAATATGAAGGCGAAGAAATTCACCTTCCTGTTGAACGCCATGAGCATGCCGAGCATATAAAGGGCCACGGCGCTCGGAAGCATAGGCGTGGTCATCTCCGGGAATGTCATCCCCCTGAGCAGAGAGACCACAGGGTATACAAGAGGGAGCAGGATCATTATCACGCCCCACGGCCTGTATTTCCCTGATTTCTGGAAAGATGAGTAATGCGTAGCCAGGTCATACACCCATGATGCAGCCACAAGGCACCAGAAGATGGCCATCACACTTGAATGCTCCCTTGAGGCAGCGAACTTCAAGTAGTACACGAAGGCTATCCACAGAGATTCCAGCACCATCAGCACCTTGGTCGCTATCTTGGCCCATGTGCAAGGGCGGAACCAGAGGATGAGTGTCAGTACGGCCGCCACAGTGATGAAGGCCAGCTGGTAAGGCCATGTGGCCGCGTTATATTCAGCTATCGAGTTCCAGAAAATTTCCATATTCTACAGATATTTTGAGCCTCTGGTCATAGAGTTGGCCCTCTCCCTGAGCAGGAACACAGGAAGGGTCGCACCCACGGCAAGCATGAATATGACACTGAAGGCAACAGCCCCGTTGAACATCATCGACTGCAGATATTCGCTCCCTTGCGTCGGAGAAGATATGTTCTGCAGGAACATTATAAGTGAGAACACAGTCTTGTAGGCATAGGTACCCGGGACCATGGGCAGCAAGGCCGGGATGTACAGCACTGTCATCGGACAGAACACCCTGCGGCCGAACCACACGCTCCCTGTCCCAATAATGAAAGCCGCCACCAGGGAGGCCGAAGCTATGTCCACCCCGAGGAATGTCATCAGGCAGTACCGCGCGGCATGTCCCACGGCGGCCAGGACGGCAATATACTTGAACGCCCTCAGAGGCGGGTCGGAAATGGCCCCGAACCCCATTGCAGCTATTGCTGCGAAAAAGCCATCGGCGAGAATATCCACTGCTATCATAACAGACTGTCTTTAACCAACATAAGTGTACCTGACATCCCTATCGCAATGCATACGATGAGCATCAGGGCATTGACAAGGCGGCTGATCCCTATCTGGATATGGCCGTCAGTTATGTCTATCACTCCGTTTATGAGCGGGACCCCCGGCACCAGATACAGTACACTTGTGGCAAGGGCTATCTCCGCCGACTCGATTCCCAGAGACAGGGCGGACGAGGCACAGAGCGAAGCAACGAAAGCGGAGACGATGAACACTATATAGTGATTCACCCCGCGTCTTGTAAGATGCTGCCTGGTGAAAAAACCCACAAGGGTGGATGTGAAGACTATCAGCATGGCCCACACCCCACCTCCGAAAAGCCGGCAGAAAGAGGCGTTCGCCAGTCCCACCATGAAAAGCACGAACCACGGGTTGATCTTCGGCTTTGAAATCAGCCCGTCGAATTTGTGGCGGATGGCCTCAAGCGACATGTCATTGTCATAAGCGGCCCAGCTGAGAGCGCTCAGGTCCGCATTCCATTCGAAGCTTATAGGGAAGCCGGGTATATCGAGCACCCTGGTGCTCATAGTGGACCCGCCCTTCTCGCATACAGTCAGAGTGGCTGTCTTCTGAGAGGTGTGGATACGCACCTCCGTACCGAGGGCCTCGCCTATACGCTTACTGTTACGCACGACGCGGGAAGTATGCACCCCCGCGCCGAGCATGTGTGTCACATACCTGGATATGAAATCCGCTATGTCGTTTACGTATTCCTGTGTCATAAATATTAAGCTACGGCTATCAGTATCAGCAGCTGTGCCACAAGCACCCTCATGAACATCGCCAGAGGATATACAGTCGCATAGCTTACTGAAGTATAATCAGTCCCGTATGCATTCTGCGCAAAAGCAAGCACCGGAGGGTTGGTGCAGCTTCCGGAAAGGAGACCGCATATCTGGTAGAAGTTCAGCTTGAATACAAGCCTTCCCAGCAGGGCGATTACAAATGTAGGTATGACTGTGATAAGAGCACCGTAAAGTATCCACCAGTAACCTCCGTTCACGATGGAACTTACGAAATTCTCACCTGCTCCCAGACCGACAGCAGCAAGGAAAATGGAGATACCCAGCTCACGCAGCATCATGTTTGCGCTGACAGTCGTATATGTCGTGATCTTGAGCTTCGGTCCGAAATAACCGATGAGGATGGCGATGATAAGAGGACCGCCCGCAAGGCCGAATTTGATGGCCTGAGGTATGCCCGGGAATTTCATAGGGATGGACCCGAGAAGCACACCGAGAGCTATACCGAAGAAGATAGGGATGAGGTGCGGATGGCTGAGGCTCGACTCGGAGTTTCCGACAGCTTTCGCCACCTTGTCTATGGCGTTGTCCGGACCTACCACCAGAATCGTGTCACCGAGCTGGAGCGTAAGGTTAGGGTTTGCCACCAGGTCCACTCCCGAACGGGATACCCTTGTGATACTTACTCCGTATGTAGACCTGATCCTGAGTTCCTTGAGTTTCTTTCCGGTAAGGGATGACTTGGTGATTACCAGCCTCCTCACAGACATGGAAGTATCAAGCCTGTCCCACACCTCCTTAGGCATGTCGATTACCTTTCCGAAAAGCATTGTCACCACATCGACAGAGCTCTGGGAAGTCACCACCAGCACCTTGTCGTCCTTGTTTATCCTCGTGGTGGCAAGCGGCACTTCCACAGGCCCGTTCTCCCCGCAGCGCTGGATCCTTGACACGACAAACTTGTTGGTAATCTCCTTGTCGATCTCGACGAGGGTCTTTCCGAAGATGGCAGGGTTCTCCACCTGGAAGGCGATACGCACTGCGCTTTCTATCCCGGCTTCCTCTCCGTCCAGCTTGGCCTGCTCCTTGGCAAGGTCCACCTTGAACATGGCCTTGACAATCATCAGCACGGCTATCACGCCCAGTACACCGAGCGGATAAGCCACGGCATATCCTGAAGCAAGGGACGCAGAGATCTCGGATGCCCCCACCTCAGAAAGGAATGACCCCGAGCTTGTCGCGTCATAGAACGTCTGCTGCGCGGCTCCGAGTCCAGGTGTATTGGTGACAGCTCCGGACATGACACCGGTCAGAGTGACAAGGCTCTCCCCTGTCACAAGATGTATTACATATGTAGTTATGACTCCAAGCAGCACAAGCCCGATCGCAAGCATGTTCAGCGTGAGCCCGCCTTTCTTGAACGAATGGAAGAATCCCGGTCCGACCTGAAGACCGATGGAGAAAACAAACAGGATCAATCCGAACTCCTTAAGGAAGTGCAGCAGGTTCTCGTCTGCACGGAACCCGAAATGGCTCAGGACAATACCCACAAATAGAATCCATGTAGTCCCGAGCGAGACTCCTTTTACCTTGAATTTCCCGAGGTAAATACCGGCCGCAATCACAAAGGCAAGCAACATTATCGAGTGCCCCGTACCCTGACCGAAAAACAAATCTCTCATATCTTTATACGCTTAGGTTTTAATTATGCTTTTATTCTCCTCTATCAAAATGTCAATTCCGCGCAAAAAGCCGAGTGCCCGTCCGACTCACCTTCTATATAGAAAGACAGGCCATCAGCAGTCTCTCTGACGGCCCTGTAGATGGACACGGTATCGCCCGGCCTGGTTTCACGGTTGAAGTTGACCCTGATATCTTTCACGCGCCTTGTGGAAGCAGTCCCGTATCCGACGGCATCCATAGCCCAGAGTATATACATGGCATTGTTCGTATGCCCGTTCATATCGACATCAGAGTATGAGACCGTATGTGTCCCCGCCATTTCCTTCTGCATGTCCGCCGGGACCTGGACTTTCCCGCATGGCTCTTCAATGGCATGCTCGCGGCAGACGTCCTCCGTGCTGATTCCGGGATCGCGCACTATCCTCCTGGTGTCAATGTTGACGACAAGCCATGATGTCGTGGCGGCCACAGCCGGCTTGCCGTCCTGCCCTGTGAGCAGGAAATCCCTGAGGAAGAAAAGCTTCTCCGGGCCCTTATGCCATGTCGTCAGGTCGACTTCCTCCTTCCATTTCGGATGACGGAAGAAATGTATGTGCATCCTGGAGAGGACCCAGGCCGTCCTGGTGACCTGGAGCCTGTCATACCCGAATCCCAGTATGTCAGCATGCAGATTTGCAGCCTCCTGGGCCATGTCCATGAACGATGCGGCCTTAAGATACTGGGCGGCATCGGTGTCATAGCAGGGAATCAGGATGTGCTGACTGTACTTGTTCTTCATACTCCGATATGGATTAAAAAATTAAGCGCGTGCAAAAGTAGCATTTAATTTTGTAATAGTGAAATATAAGATGCCATAATGTGCCAGGAGGACGCCATTCACTTTCCGGAGCCATGCAGGAGCTCATACTCGTCATGGTTGTAAAGCAGACCGTCGACAGCCTCCGGGAAAATACGCGCCACGGCCATGTACAGCACGACAAGGAGCACGGCCGAAGCGATGATTATCAGCACTATATACAAGCCTTTGTTCTTTCTGTGGCCTTTCTCCCGGACCTCAGGCTTTACATCGCAAGGCTGTTTCTCCTCCGGCGGCACTGTCTCCACTGCAGGCACGGTATCAGGTGAAGGTCCGTCTGTCTGTGTCTGCACGGCTTCCTCCGGAACAGCTGTTCCCGGTACAGCGCCGCCTTCTTCCGCCACATCCGAATCCGCACCATCCGGATCCGCCACCTCAGGCACTTCCGCACCGCCGCCCGCCTCTGGCTCTGACTTCTCACTGACCTCTGCTGCAGACATTTCCACATTCTCACCGGCGGATTCGCCAGGAGAATCCGCACTTTCATCCCCTGGTATGGACTCATACTCAGGAACTCTCTGTATCTCAATAATATCCTTAAGACTGCCCAAAGCAGCTGACACTTCCTCCTTCGTCTCTACATGCGTCTTCAGCGACACCGGTGACAGCCCGAATCCTTCAGGATAAATGTCAAGGTCCTCGTCCGCAATGAAAAAAAGATTGTTCTCCTTGGTAGCACGAAGGCGCCCCAGCCCGGGGAAGATCACGTTCTTCCTTTTCTCCAGGACCTCCCTCAGCCCGGCCATGAAATCCTCGATTGCAGAAGATGCGACTTCCTCGCTTACGCCGTTCAACGAGGCATACCATGACACCAGGAGACTGTCCTCTCCCTCTGTCTGCCTGAAAGAAAGTCTCCTGTACGGAGGATTGATAGTGTATCCCTTGTCCGTAAAAGACGCAGGGACCATTTCGGCGACAAAAGTGCCGAGCCCTGGCAGACTGACCCTGTCATGATCCAGGATCAGCTCCTTCACCATCTTAGACAACAAATCAATATCCATATGTCATGTAAATATTATCGCTGAATATAACTCCGGCAAAGTTAACATATATTGCATAAAAACCTAAAAAGAGAGCCGTCATAATTTTCACACAAAATTTTCTTCAAAAAATTTGCATGTTAAGAAAAATGTAGTACCTTTGCAATCCCGTTCGGAAAACAAACGGACAGCATAAAATTCCTGAATAGCTCAGTTGGTTAGAGCATCTGACTGTTAATCAGAGGGTCCCAGGTTCAAGTCCTGGTTCAGGAGCACTCAAAATCAAGCACTTGCAGCGACGCAGGTGCTTTTTTCGTGTCTTGGTTGCAATTGCATACCTATTAAATATCCGATTAACTTCCAAATCAAACTGGAAATTGAATTGGATTCTATGCCTTTAACTATACCGAGACTTCTTTAGATATACCTGTTTACAGATAAAAGTATTATATTTATTTGCCACATAAGCATGGAGTTATGACATCAAGCGACATATTGAATGAAATCAAGCGGATAGCCAAAGAAGTTCTCCCCAAAGGAGGACAGTTGATTCTGTATGGCTCACGGGCGAGAAATGAAGCCACGGAAGATTCCGACTGGGACTTGCTCATTCTTTTAGATAAACCAAAAATAGAGAATGGAGATTATGATAATGTGCTTTATCCGTTTGCTGCATTGAGTTGGGATGTAGGAGAACAAATAAGTCCGATAATTTACACGAAGAATGAATGGAATAAATACTCATTTACTCCATTTTACAAGAATGTTGAACAGGACGGAATCGTATTGGCATGAAACTGAATGATGAAGAACGCCAGATAATGGTAAATCTGGAATATGAAAAGGCTCTGTCATTTTTGGAACAGGCAGAAAAGATTGCAGCAATGGACTTATGGGATGTCGTTGCGAACAGACTGTATATCAAGCTCCAGACAATGAGGGAGAAAAGTGATTACAACTGTGTCTATGTCACTACTGCCGATGAAATGCAACCACTCTTTAAGCCAGTACGGGAGTTTATATCCAAAGTCGGAAGTCTGATAAAGGTATGATTATCAGATATATATTTAGATACGCCCTCTTGCAGCAAAGTGAGAGGGTTTCTTGTATATGGGAGCATCCAAAAAGGTCAGAATTGAATTGGAGACACTTGTCTTTAACTATATCAAGTTGGATTCTTACCTTTATATATACCTGCCAACATACAGTACAGGTAAAGGACACGCACAGAGTATCTATCCAAAGCACCCCTGCCCTGTTATCTGGGGAAATCAAAATCCATTTCAACGCAAGACCAGTGTAGGGTACATCCAAAAGGTACTGCATTAAATAGAATCCAAGTAAGACATATTTCACCCGTAAGGGGAGCAGAATCAAGTTATGTTCCCTTGAAGTCTTTGCCGCTTTTGCAGACAGCCCACACGAATATACCCCCGGAAGTCGGATAAGTCTTCCGGGGGTATATTCGTATCACGCTGTTTGAGATTACTGCTGTGCAGCACCGGTGGCCTGCGCCTTGGCCTGGAGTTCAGCCTGAAGAGACTCCAGAGTCCTGCCTGCCGGGATATTGAGAGCTTCCCTTGCACTAGGAGTAAGGTCTGTGCTCTGTGCACTGTCTATATAAAGAAGCTGGGATGAATCAAACACATAGATGAATCCCTGCGCCTTGGCAAGATTGTTCACCGCCTCCTGGGCCTTCTGGTAGATAGGGGCCATGAGAGTGTTCTGCATCTGTGCGATATCCTGCTGGCTGGACTGTTCGAACTCCTGGATCCTGGTCTGGATGCTCATTATCTCACGCTCCTTGCTCTCACGTACGGACTGAGTCCAGGTAGCCTGTTTCTCACCGTATTCAGTATATTTTGCATTATATTCTTCGATCATGCTCTGATATGTCTCCTGGATTTCCTTCTGGGAAGCATCCATCTGGACCCTGGCGGAGTCCATCTCAGGCATAAGCTGTACAAGTTCATTGAAATTCACATGAGCGAACTTGAGACTCTGTGCAAACGCAGCCGACCCCATAAAAAGGAAAGCAGCTGCAACGATCATTAACTTCTTCATAATAAATAAATTTTCTTTTATACTTTTCATTTTGAATTTTAGAACTGCTGACCGATCACGAAATGGAACTGGCTCTTTCCGTAAGTGTCATCATCAAACCCGTATCCCCAGTCTACACCGAGAAGTCCGATCATTGGCAGGAACACCCTCACTCCGACACCGGCCGAACGTTTTATCTGGAAAGGATTGAAATCCCTTATGTCAGACCAGGCGTTACCTCCTTCAAGGAATACGAGAGCGAAGATAGTCGACTGTGGCTGAAGCACCACCGGATAACGGAGCTCGACAGTGAACTTGTCATAAACGTTACCCGAATACGCATACCCGTTGGCATACGGGGCATAAACCCGAGGAGTCAGAGAGTAGTTTTCATAACCTCTCAAGGATATCACTTCCGATCCGTATGTGTTGTAACCGGACATACCGTCACCTCCGACAAGGAAGCCTTCGAACGGAGAATAGCCCCAGTTCCTGTTGTAATATCCGAGGTATCCGAACTGAGCCCTGGCCATCAGCACGAGGTCTCCCACGAGTTTTGTATATATAGCACCCTTGAATGACCACTTGTGGTACTCGATCCACTTGTAGCGGTCTTCTGAAGACTGCAGATTATAGTCTATGTCCCTCCAGCTCTTCACCCTGGTAGGGTTTCCATTCGCGTCACGCACACCCTTGTCCTTATGCCTGAGCAGAGAATAAGGCGGAGTCAGCTGCAGGGAGAAAGAGAAATCGGATCCCTGACGCGGATAAATCTGCTGGTCAGTGGAGTTTCTTGAAAGGCTCAGTGTATAGCTCAGGTTATGCGATATACCCGTGTTGAACAGGAAGTTGTAATTCCAGTTCTGGAGCCTGTAGGTCTGCCAGCTCAGCTGATTATAGAGAACGAAATAATTGTCCGGCCACTTGAGCCTGTTACCGATTCCGGCAGCGACACCATACACCTCCATGAACTCATCGTTGTTCAGGATGTTGAATGCGATATATGAATTGGTCTGCCTGGTATAGTACAGGGATACGTTAAGGGAAGTAGGCTTCTTGCCGAAAAGCCACGGCTCCATGAAGCTGGCTGAAAGGCTGGTGTAATATGTACCGTTGGTCTGGAACCTTATAGCAAGGTTCTGCGCATCCCCGAGAGGCACAGGTCTCCATGCCGACTTGTCAAAAAGACGCCGTGTCGAGAAGTTGTTGAAGCTCACACCGACGGTGGCCACGAATGTGTTTCCTCCCCATCCTCCGGACAGCTCCAGCTGGCTGGACGGCTTCTCGGTCACGTTGTACACAAGGTCCACGGTATTGTTTGCCTGGTTAGGTATGATTGAATACCCCTTGGCCGGGTCGGCTATCGCCTCAGGGTCAAACTGGCCCATTGACGCTATCTCCCTGATTGACCTCTCGAAATCCGTCTGGCTGAAAAGGTAGCCCGGACGGGTGAAGATCTGTCTGCGGACAACCCTTTCATTAGTGAGGTCGTTACCGTTGATTATTATATTGTTCAGAGTGGCTGGCTTGCCCTCCACAATCCTCATCTCCACATCTACCGAATCCCCTTCTACATTAAGTTCCACAGGCTGCAGGTTGAAGAAAAGGTAACCGTTGTCCCTGTACAGTTTGGAAACATCGTATTCATTCTGCTTGCCGCCTCCGAAGAGCCTTTTCTCCATCGTGACTACATCGTACACATCGCCTTTCTTGATCATCAGTATACTGTTCAGGTCATCGGAAGAATAGACAGAGTTTCCAGTCCATGTTATATTCCTGAAGAAATACTGTTTTCCTTCATCTATGTCAAAGTCGATCTGCAGCCTGTTTGGCTCTATATAATACATGGTGTCCCTGATGATGCGGGCATCCCTGTATCCGGCCTCGTTGAACGCGCTGATCAGGTTGCGCTTGTCGTTGGCATATTCCTTTTCATTGAACTTTTTTGAACTGAAGAAGTTCAGCAGACGCATATCCTTGGTCTTCTTCATTGACCGGGCGAGCTTTGACTCCTTGACATGGTCATTGCCCGTGAATGTTATCTTCTTTATCTTGACCTTCTGCCCGCGGTCAACGGCGAAATTCACCCTTATCGCACTCTTGACGACAGTGTCTTTCTTGGTCTGGACATCAACCTTGGTCAGCAGGAAGCCCTTTTCCTTATAGTATCTTATAATGATATCCGAGGCTGTCTTCGCCACGTAGTCGGAGAATTCGCCTCCGCGCTTGAGGTTGAGCCTCTCTTCCAGCTCCTTCCTCTCCCCTGTCTTGACCCCTGTGAAAGTCCATCTGGAGACCCTCGGGCGCTCCACGATCTTTATCTTGAAGAACGCCGTGTCAGTGGCCGGCACTATGGAATCGACTACGACAGCCACATCTTCGAAGTAGCGCTGGAGCCAAAGCCTGTTCACAATCGACGAGATATCCTCACCGGGAACAGTCACCTCAAGGCCTTTCTGCAGGCCTGTGAGCTGGATTATCTGCTTGTCTCCGAAATAGTGGTTACCGTCGACTGAAACACCTCCTACTATATATTTACGGGGATTATTGTAGTCAACCACAATACCATCTTCTTTTTCCTGGGCCAATAAGACGAATGGCATACTGGCCAAAAGCAAAAGGAAGATTATCCGACTAACTCTCATTTTCTCTTCAAAACAGTTAAACGTAATAAACGTGCAAATATAAGCATTTATTTGACTTTTCCATACCGCCTGTCGCGTTTTGCATATTCTTCGAGGGCTTCATCGAACTGTGCAGCCCTGAAATCCGGCCAAAGGATATCCGTGAAATACAGCTCTGAATATGCGCCCTGCCAAAGCAGGTAATTGCTCAGGCGCAGTTCTCCTGATGTCCTGATTATAAGGTCAGGGTCCGGGATGCCGTCCGTCACAAGGTATCTGCCGAACCCGCCGGCATCCATGCTGTCCAGCCCGGCCGCAGCAGCAGGGTCCGATGCGATCTCCCGGGCAAGCCTCTTCGCTGCCTGGAGGATGTCCCACCTTCCGCTGTAGCTCAGGAAAATCACCAGGGAAAGGCTCGTGCAGCCGGAAGTCCTGTCCATACAGTCATCTATCTGCCTGTTCAGGCTGTCACTCAGTCTGGTCCTGTTGCCCAGCACGATGAATTTTATCCCGTTCTTCAGGAATGTCGGCAGTTCATTCACCATGGCCTTCACCATCAGTTCCATAAGGGAATGGACCTCTTCCTCGGGCCTGTTCCAGTTCTCTTCCGAGAACGCGAACAGAGAAAGATAGCTTACGCCCTTCCTGAGAGCCTCTTCTGTGCATGCCCTTACACTCTCCACCCCCTCAATATGGCCGTAGAACCTTTCTTTCCCACGCTTCTGGGCCCACCGTCCGTTGCCGTCCATGATTATGGAAACATGCACCGGGACTTTATTGTTTTCCTCCATAACTTATTCCTTTTGATTGTTGCCGTTCCGTATGTCTTCACCCCAGAAAAGCTTTTCTGTAAGTGCGTTGATGAAATTCGAACTGTTGAGGCGTATCCTGTTGAGCTGGAATCCCGCTTTCGTTATCACTATGCTCGAGCCGGCTGAAATTTCCGCATTCCTGTTGTCCGCAGTGAAAAGCACGTTCTTGTCCCTCGAGACAAAGCCTATCTCGATGACTGATGAGTCGGGGACCACCAGCGGCCTGACATTCAGGTTGTGAGGGGCAATAGGGGCTATTATCAGCACCTCGGACTCAGGAAGCACGATCGGGCCTCCGACACTGAGCGAATAAGCAGTAGAGCCCGAGCTAGTGGCTACGAGAAGACCGTCGGACCAGTATGCAGGCAGGCTGTTACCGTCAATACGGACCGTCACCCCCAGGGTGGCCGCGCCAGAACGGTGCACGGTGAACTCATTCAGCGCATACGGCCAGGCGTCAATCAGCGGATTCCCCGAAATCGGGGCCATCCCGGCGCAGAGCAGAGACCTTCTCTCGACGGTATAATCCCCCGAAACGACAGCGTCACATACCTCATCAGGCTTGTTCTCAGACAGAAAGCCCAGTCTTCCGAAGTTAACCCCGAGCACAGGGATGCCGCTTTTCCCAGCCACCACTGATGCGGACAGGAAGGTACCGTCACCTCCGATGCTAAGGATCATCCCTGTCCCCGGCTGGACATCCGCAGACTTCATGACAGGATAAAGGCTGAATCCATGTTCACGGAAACTTCCAGAAAGTTTCCTGAAACCAGGATCCTCCACGAATCTCCTGTCTCTGACGAATACAGCCAGTTTTCTTCCGGATATCATCTGAATTTTCTGAATAAGACGCCCAAAAATAGCACTATTTTGTAAAAATTTAAACAATAATATATATTTTTGCGGCTCAAAACGATAAAGAGCCTGCCTGCGGGCGTAAAACAGCTTTTCAAAACTTTTGTGACGATGACCAGACTGAGTGTCAACATAAACAAAATAGCCACACTCCGCAATGCCAGAGGAGGGAATATGCCTGATGTGGAAAAGGCGGCGGAGGACTGTGAAAGGTTCGGGGCCGAAGGGATTACCGTTCACCCCAGGCCGGACGAAAGGCATATACGGTACTCTGACGTGCGCGCCATAAAGCCGCTTCTCCGGACTGAATTCAACATAGAAGGCAATCCTGTCCCTAGATTCGTGGACCTGGTGACAGAAGTCAGGCCGGCTCAGGTGACCCTCGTGCCGGACGCTGCAGACGCCCTCACCTCGAACGCCGGATGGGATACAATAAAGAACAGGGGCTTCCTTTCGGAAATATGCAGGGAATTCAAGAGCCACGGGATACGCACATCCATTTTTATAGACCCGGACCCGGCCATGGCGGAAGGCGCGGCGGCTTGCGGATGCGACCGCGTGGAGCTTTATACCGAAGGATATGCAAGTGCATACCATGCCGGGAAAGAGGCGGCCATTGCCCCCTACCTTAAAACGGCAGAAGCAGCCAGGGAATGTGGGCTGGGACTGAACGCCGGGCATGACCTCAACCTTGAGAACCTGGAATATTTCATACGGACCATTCCATGGACAGACGAGGTCTCCATAGGGCACGCAATAATCTGCGACGCCCTGTACATGGGACTGGAAAAAACTATACAGGCATACCTCTCCAAAATAAAGATTTTTTAATTATCTTTGTGGCCTGTTTGGCCTTGACAGGCCGTCGATAATCCACAAGAAAACAACGAAAACAACTTATAATAATGAAAAATGCATCATTGATTCTCAGCATTGTTGCCCTGCTGGCAGCTGCTGCCTTTGGAATAATCCTGTTCACATCCGACAAAGAGACAACTGACAAATCCGCAGAAAGCGCTGCCGTCGCCCCTGCATCACAAGGGGATATAGTCTATATACAGCTGGACCGGATCCTTCAGGAATATGACATGGCAAATGACCTCAGGTCTGTAGTAGAGACAAAAGTGCAGAACATCCAGGCAGAGGTCGACAGAAGGGGCAAAAAGCTTGAAAGTGATGTCAACGATTTCCAGGAGAAGCTTAACAAAGGGCTGATGACACGTTCCGTGGCAGAGGTGCAGAGCGAGAAACTGAGGCAGCAGGAGACTGACTTCAACACATACGCCAACCAGAAGCAGGCTGAAATCCTGGAGGAGCAGCAGGTCATGATGAACCAGCTGGCAGACGCTATCAAGACTTTCCTTGACAAATACAACGAGGACAAGAAATACGCCCTGATCCTCACGAACCAGGGAGGCGCGCCGGTAATAACCGGAGATGCGGCTCTGGACATTACGGATGACGTGCTCGCAAAGCTCAATGAAGAGTATGTGAAGAACAAGAACAAAAAAGACTAAAGGCACCGGCAATCTTGAGAATAGCAATACTGTCATGCTTCTATCCCTACAGGGGAGGAATATCTCAGTTTAACGCATGTCTGTACGGCGAACTGAGTAAAGAGCATATTGTCAAGGCATTCAATTTCAAACGGCAGTATCCTGAATTCCTTTTCCCGGGCAAGACACAGTACGTGACAGCCGATGACGAGGCCGTACCGGTAGAGAGTACATCCCTGCTGGATACGGCCAATCCGTTTTCATATATAAAGACACTCCGGGCGATAAAGGATTGGAAGCCGGACCTGCTGCTCGTCAGATACTGGATGTCATATTTCGCGCCCTCTCTCGGATTCATCACCAGGCATATGAGGGGAAGATGCACCGTGGTGTCGATACTTGACAATGTAATCCCGCACGAACAGCGTTTCTTTGACAGGCCGTTCACCAAGTATTTCCTGAAAGGCAGTGACGGGTGCGTCACATTATGCGAGGCGGTGGCAAAAGACCTGCTGAGAATCAGACCGGATGCAGTCCATACAGTAATCCAGCATCCGCTCTACTCCCATTTCGGGGAGAAGATTCCGAGAGACAAGGCGGAAGAGAGACTGCATATCGCCCCGGGAAAGAAGACCATCCTGTTTTTCGGGCTAATACGTGAATACAAGGGTCTTGACATACTTATCGAAGCTTTCAAGACCCTGGACGACAGCTATCAGCTGGTCATCGCAGGTGAGCCATACGGCTCGTTCTCACCGTACCGGAAGCTGATTGACAGCTCGGGATGTCCTGACCGGATACATACATTCCTGGACTACATCAAGGACTCTGAAGTGAAAACGTTCTTTTCAGCTGCAGATGTCGTAGTACTCCCTTACAGGAGCGCCACACAGAGCGGGATCAGCTCGGTTTCATATCATTTCGAAATCCCGATGATAGTGACTGATGTCGGAGGCATGAAAGAGACTATAGGAGACAAAGGTACAGGAATAATCTCAAAAGAATGCACCCCGGATTCGGTCCGTAACGCCATACTGTACTTCTTCAGTGACCCAGGTATCGGAGAAAGATGCCGGGAAGAGATCCGCAAGGAAAAAGAAAGGCTGTCATGGAAAACATTCTGCAGGAAACTGCTCGATTTTTCAGACCAAATAAAAAAGAAATAAGATGACCAAAAGATTCCTATCCATACTGGTATCAGGATTATGTCTTGTGTACGCAGGACATGTGTCCCATGCCCAAAGCTATAATACACCCCCTGTAAGTGTCTCCACGGAAAAAGTCAAGATGGAGGGAAAACAGTACTATTCCCACAGAGTGCTTGAGAAACAGACAATTTACTCCATCAGCAAGGCATACGGGGTGAGTCCGGATGACATATACATGGCCAACCCGGGCCTCCGGGAGACAGGCCTGAAAAAGGATTCCGTGATACTGATCCCGGACAAGTCCGCCGACAAGGTGCAGGACAGCAAGCGGAAGAAGAAAATGAAAGACAAGGAGGAATACATCATCCACACTGTAAGGTGGTATGAAGACCTTGATGTGATATCAGAGAAATACGGGGTGCCGGTCGACCTGATAATGAGCGAGAACGGGCTTAAAGGGCGCAAGCTGAAAAACAGGCAGAAACTCAGAATCCCTGTCGTCCCGGAAAGTGAAGCGGGGCAGCATGAAACCGCCGTCGCGGATGCAGACGGACAGGAGACCGTGCCGCCTTCAGGCACAGAACAGTCAGAGGAACCGTCCAGGGTGGATGAAAGCCCTGCGGCGATGTATCTGTTCCCGTCCAGGACTGTAAGCATCTCGCTCCTGCTTCCGCTTAACGCAAAGGACAGCACAGCAGGAAGCAGAAGCAACATGGATTTTTACAGCGGGGCGCTTCTGGCGGCCAGGGACATGGGGGAAAAAGGCATAAACATCGACCTGAGTGTATATGACACGGCAGACGGTCAGCTCCATGTCACAGAAGAGAGGCTGAAAAAGAGCGATGTCGTAATAGGTCCTGTCTCATATGGGGATTTGGGCAGGCTCATGGCATCAGCGCCGAACAGCACTTATGTAGTGTCGCCTCTCGACCATCGCGCAGAGCAGCTTTCCGCCTCTTACAAGAACTTCATCCAGGTACCGGCATCCTATGAAAAGCAGTATGAGGACCTGGTCAGCTGGATAGATGAAGAACGTACGCCACATGACTCTGTAATAGTAATATACGAAAAGAACTCAAGAGACCGGAGCATAATAGACAACCTGGAGCAGCGTATGGAAAGCGCCGGAATAAGCTACCAGCCATTCTCCTACAGCATTCTTGAAGGAAGGGACATTCTTGATCCGCTCCGCAGGAAGATGGCATTGACAGCCAAGACACATTTCCTTATCGCCTCGGAAAGTGAAGCTTTTGTCAATGATGTAGTAAGGAACATCAACCTCATGATACATGAGAAATTCGATGTGGCACTATACGCGCTGTCGAAAATAAGGGGTTTCGAGACGATTGAAGTGGAGAACCTGCACAACGCCAACCTCCATGTCTCCACTTCCTACTATATCGACTATGACCGGAAAGAGGTACAGGACTTCATAATGGAATACAGAGCCCTGTTCAACACAGAGCCGACCCCGTTTGCCTTCCAGGGATACGACATCACCAGGTACTTCTCCGAAGTATGCTCAAAATACGGGAAAGCGTGGTCATCGATGCTGTCTATGGTCGAAGAAGAGATGCTCCAGTCCGAATTCAAGTTCTCGCGCGTGAAAGTAGGCGGTTCGGAAATAGGATATGTGAACTCCGGCGTGAGACGTATAGTATACGGGCCGGACTACAGCGTCAGCCTTTCAAAAGGTCTTTAGCATTAGCTACCGCGGCATCCGAAAGGACTGAGCCGCTAAGCATCCTCGCGACTTCAAGGACCCGCTGCTCTCCGGAGAGCTTCTGTATGGTGGTCTCGGCTTTTGAAGACACCGGATCTATACTCTTGCTCACCAGGTAGTGGGCTGTCCCCTTTGCCGCGACCTGCGGAAGATGCGTTATTGCAAATACCTGCATATACTTCCCCATTTCGCATATCATGGTACCCATCCTGTCAGCCACGCTCCCGGAGACTCCCGTGTCTATCTCATCAAAAATCATCGTAGGCATCTTCTGGAACTGCGCCATGACCGACTTCAAAGACAGCATGATGCGTGAGAGCTCACCTCCGGAGGCGCACTTTGCCACATCAACGGGGTCTTTCCCTGATGAGGAAAAAAGGAATGTAACTGTATCGCGTCCCGAAGAGGTCATCTCGGACATGAGCACATCCACTTTGAAGACAGAGAAAGGCAGCTCCAGGAAATGGAGCTTTTCCTGTATAGAAGAAGCAAGGGCGGGAGCGGCCTTCATACGCGAGAGATGGATCCTCTCCGCGGTCCCGTCAAGCTTTTTCTCCGCCTCTGCAAGCATATGTTCCAGCTCCGCCTTCTTCTCCTGCAAGGCAGCCGTGCCTGAAATGGATGCGGATAAAGAATCCCTGTAGCTTATCAGCTCGCTTATACTTCTGCACGAATATCTCTGCATCAGCCCGTACAGCTGGGATATCCTGTCATCCACGGCCTGAAGTCTTTCAGGAGACACATCAATCGAGGAATTAAGTCCGGAAATCTCGCCGCCTATGTCATCCAGCTCAAGCCGGCAGGATTCAATGCGCCCCGCCAGCGCTGCGGCATCAGGAATATATCCGGATATTTTCCCTATACAGCGCTCCGCTTCTTTAAGCAAAGAGGAAACAGATTTCGCCCCGTCATCATAGCCTCCGGAGAATGAAGCCTCTACTGTGCACAGATTTTCCTTGATCTCCTCGGCATTCGCCAGAGCCTTCTGCTCTTTCTCCAGCTCCTCAAGCTCCCCGTCACGCAGCCTGGCTCCATCCAGCTGCCGGAATACAGATTCGTTATACTCCTTCTCCGATGTCTCTTTCTCAATCCGCCCAGCCACATCTGCAATCTGCTCCTTAAGTGCAGCAGCCTCATCCCATACTTCCCTGAAAGAGGCAAGCAGCCCGCCGTTCCCCGCAAAACTGTCCAGTACAGACAGCTGGAATCTCCTGTCCGAAAGCAGCAAGGTCTGATGCTGGGAATGTATATCCACAAGACGGGACGAAATGGAAGAAAGGACCTGTACGGGTACAGGGCAGTCATTAAGGAATGCCCTGGAACGACCGGACCGGCTCACCACCCTGCGGATCATTATGCGGTCCGGATCCCATTCGACATCGGCCTCATCCATCATATGGCGAAGCTGCATGTCATCTGAATCGGCATCAAACTCAGCCTCTATCACACAGTTGTCCGCAGAACTCCCGATTACCGAAGAATCAGTCCTGGCCCCAAGTACCATGGACAAGGCGCCGATTATTATCGACTTGCCGGCACCTGTCTGCCCTGTAATAATGACAAGGCCCTCCGGAAAATCTATATCCAGAGAGTCTATCAGCACATAATTCTTTACCAGTAACCGTCTGAGCATATCCTGTGTCAGTCCTCAGTCTCCTGGTTCTGGGCCATTCTGTAGTAAATCTCCCCGGACTCAAACTCGGAAATGGCTACAAGTCCAGGTTTAGGCTGTTTTTCATAATATTTGGAAATCTCTATCTGCTCCCTGTTCTCGAATACCTCTTCCATGGTATCCCTGTCATTCTTGAAGTCCTCAAGCTTCTTTGTAAGCTCTTTCTTTTCAGCCATGGCTATCTGGTTTGCCCTTTTTGAGAGAATGACCACAGTTTCATAGATATTGCCTGTCGGAGCGGCAAGGTCGCACAAATCCCTTGTGATGGTGTTTGTAGGAATTTTCTTATTCATATTCTTTATGTATTTTCTTACATTTAATTATACATGACTGCCGGCATACCGGTTTCATTTTTTTTCAGCGCCTTCCGCCGCATTGATTTCCTTCTCATCCAGCACTGCCTCTTCCACTACATCCTCCTTGGACTCCTTGAGCAGCTTCTTGCTGGCACGGTCCTCCTTACGGCTTTCCTTGACAAGCTTCTTGCGTTCCTTCGCGAAATCCCGCTCGTCCGCATCCTCATAGACAGTCGTGTCGACAGGTCTTCCCAAAGCTTTCTGGGCCCTGCGGTACAGCACGTCGAGCTCCTTTCTGTATGGGGATACAGGAAGCTCCCCTATGAAGTTGTAGTAATCGTCCAGGAACACCAGATACCGGTCCTTCTGCTTGGCCCTTACACTCAACTGGGCATACTTGTACGAGGACATCGCAATATAATAGAGGATATCTTCACGGAATATATTCTCCGAATTGTCCTTCAGCACATTGCGCAACGCCACCCTCGAGGCGATATAGTCTTCCATTTTATAATACAGCCGTGCCGCCTCGTATGCCTTGGTGTCCAGCCGTTTGTTAAGGTCGTCAAGCATTTCGCTGCAGACCTGGCCATGCTCCGTTTCCGGATGTTCAAGAAGATATTCATTGATGGCGTTGATGGCATTATGCGTAGGGGCCTGGTCGAGTTCATACCTCAATGTGGACCTGTAAAGGCAGTCCAGCCTGAGGAATCTCGCCTCCGAAGCGAACGGGCTGCGGGGAAAACTTTCCACGAAGTCCGAGAAATTCGTTTCCGCCGTATAATAATCCGAAGCCCTGTAGTTGCTCAATCCCCAGTAATACCTGACTGTATCGTCCCTTTCAGTCCCGTTGGTCAGCACAGACAGAGACTCGAACAAGGCAGCTGCTTTCTGGTACTTTTCTTCATTGAAATACTTGAATGCCGCATCATATTTTATGTCGGCGTCATTACTGTTCAGCAGCAGTTCATACTGCGACTTGCATGAAGCAGCCAGGAGCATTGCACCCAGCGCCAGAAAGAAAAACCTGATGTATTTCATATGCACTTGTTGATGAGCTATAAAATTGTAAGGAACAACTATTTGTGTGAAGAAAGGAACCTCTCAAGGTCAAGCGCGGCCCGGCATCCGGATGCCGCAGCAGTGACAGCCTGCCTGTAAAGCGGGTCCTGGACATCTCCGGCGGCAAATACCCCCTCCACATTCGTCCTGGATGTCTTCCCTTCTGTGATGATATAGCCGTTTTCGTCCAGATTAACCCACTTCCCGAACAGCTCTGAATTCGGATGGTGGCCGATGGCAAGGAAAAAGCCGTCTATCTTTATCTCGAACTCAGTCCCGTCCTTCCGCACAAGCCTGGCGCCTGTCACACCTGACATGTCGCCGAGGATCTCCCTGGTATTGCAGTTCCACAATATCTCGATGTTGGCAGTATTCCTCACACGCTCCTGCATGGCTTCCGACGCCCTCAGCACATCCCTGCGGACAATCATATAGACCTTCTCGCAAAGAGAAGCCAGATAAGTGGCCTCCTCACAGGCGGTATCCCCGCCTCCTACTACCGCCACTGTCTTTTTCCTGTAGAAAAAGCCGTCGCAGGTGGCACAGGCCGAGACCCCCATGCCCTTGAACTTCTCCTCTGAAGGCAGTCCGAGATACTTGGCTGTAGCTCCTGTCGCAATGACAAGGGCCTCCGCCTCGATTTCATGTCCGCTGTCGACCGTTATGCGGAACGGACGCGAAGAAAGGTCTGCAGAAGTCACCGTCCCCCTCCTGATATCCGCGCCGAGACGTCCTGCCTGGGCCCTCATTGCATCCATGAGCCCCTGGCCGTCAATCCCTTTCTCGAATCCGGGAAAGTTCTCAATATCAGTAGTAGTCGTCAGCTGTCCTCCAGGCTGAAGACCTTCATACAACACCGGCACCAGTCCGGCCCTTGAAGCATAAATCGCTGCTGTGTAGCCCGCCGGCCCACCACCGACAATGAGGCACTGTATATGTTCCATATCCTTTTCCTTTTTTACGTAAAATGCACAACCCGCAAATATACATAATTATTTTTTAAGTAATGATTTTTTATATTTGTATGCAAGAATTCTGCAAATGCCGGTTTATTATTCTGAATTCTTAAAATCATATCGCCATGAAGAAAAATATCACACGATGGATCTTACCGTTGGCTGCTGTTTTGCCATACATGTCCATAACCCAGTCCTGCATGAAAGACAACCAGGTGGACTACGAGCTTCTGATGCCCAACGCCATAGTGACGGTGAAGCCGGCAGAAGGCACGCCGTCATTCTTCCTGCAGCTCGATGACCAGACGACCCTCGAGCCGGTCAACATGCAGTCTTCACCATTCGGTGAGGATGAGGTGAGGGCCCTGGTAAACTACACAGAAACATCAGAGCCAAGCGAGCTGTACGACAAAGCCGTATATATCAACTGGATAGAGAAGGTGCTTACAAAGGAGCTGGTGGAAGACAAAGGAGAGGAAAATGACAACACTTACGGCAATGACCCGATCGAACTTGCAGACAGCTGGGTGAACATTGCCGAAGACGGATACCTCACTTTGCAGTTCCTGACCAGGTTCGGGAATACAGGAATAGCACATGAAGTCAATCTGATAAATGCCGGGACTGAAGAAGACCCGTATATCGTAGAGTTCAGGCACAATGCGCACGGGGACTATGGGACAGGGTACGGCAGCGGCATCGCGGCTTTCCGTCTGGACGGACTCGAAAGCGGACTCGGGCTGCCGGACACCCAGGGAGAGACAGTAGACCTGACCCTGAAATACATGTCATTCAGCGGCGAGAAAAGCGTGACATTCAAATACTGTACACGCAAAGCCACAGAAGACGGAGGAATCGACACCCAGAAGAGTTTCGACCTGAAACTCAAATAGTACAGATACTGCACGGATTATATACCGTCTGTGAATAATGAACGGAGACAAGGATCTACAACTGCTGTCAAATATCAAGAAAGGTGACAGGTCTGCCATGTCGGACCTGTACCTTTGTTATATAGGATACCTGAGGGCATTGTGTTCCAGATATATACCTGATGACAATGATGTAAAGGACATATTGCAGACCTGTTTCGTGAAAATATTCACTTCCCTTGACAAGTTCCAGTACAGAGGCCCCGGATCTCTCCGGGCATGGATGAGCAGGATTGCGGTAAACGAATCACTGAAGTTCCTCTCCAGCGCCAGGAAGACCGACTCTTTCAAGGACGGGCTTATGAAAGACATGCCGGAAGAAGACGGGGACGAGCCGGAAATAGACGGCATACCGGCAAATGTCCTGCAGCAGATGATACGGGAGCTTCCCGACGGATACAGGACTGTCTTCAATCTCTATGTGCTGGAGGAGAAAAGCCACAAGGAGATAGCATCCATGCTCGGGATCACAGACAGCACTTCAGCATCTCAGTTCCACAGAGCCAGGAATATACTTGCCAAAAAGATAAAAGAATACAGGAAGCATACAGACAGATGAGTTATGGGTAACCAGTGGGAAAATAAATTGAGAGCCAAGATGGCAGACTATTCGGAGGAAGAGCCGGAAGGTCTGTGGGACAGCATCATGGACCAGCTTCCGGATCAGGCGCGGCCTGCCGGTCCCGGATCCGGAAGGAAGACTGTCAGGATCATTGTCCTGACGGCGGCCGCTGCTGCATCCGCCGCCGTAATACTACTGTCCGGAGGCCCGGAAATCGGGACTGCCCCGATATACCCGTACGCCATTGCCGATGCCGGCCACACTGTCATGGCAAGCATCCCGGAAGCCTCCGCAATACCAGAATTTTCAAGACCCGGACGGGCTGCACATATCCTGCAGAACACTGCACCAGCGGAAGAAATCCAGGATAGCCCTGCGGAAGATGCAGCGTCTCCTGACAGCGGAACGGAGAGCATGGACATCCGTCCAGGCAAGGAACACAAGAAGAGCCCGGATGAAAGAGAAATGCCCTATAGCCATGAAGACGGGACATTCCCGCAAGGAATGGATTTCGGGGAAGACAGCCACAGGGCAGGCAGAAAGCCGGGACGGTTCAGCGCAGGACTGTCAATATCAAATCTCACCGGGTCGCGGCAGCAGTACAGCGGATACGGCACAATACAGCCGCATGCAGCGTCCTTCAAGGGAATACCTGCAGAAAACGCCATAAGCGGTATCCCGGGCACAGGGCTGATGCTGCTGAGCGAAGGGAACCAGTCCAGCACAAAGATCAGACACAGGCAGCCTGTCAGAGCGGGTGTCTCATTCAGGTATTCCCTGAACGACAGATGGGGCGTCGAGACCGGACTTTCCTACACGTATCTTTCATCACGTATGGATTCCGGGAATTCCGACCTTTACAGCAGCACCACAGACCAGACACTCCACTATATAGGGATTCCCCTTAAAGCCAGCTACAGGATTTTCAGCACGAAATTCCTGACAGTATATGCAAGCGCAGGAGGGATGGCCGAAAAATGCGTTGCAGGAAAAGCAGTGACAAGGTACGCCATGCAGGGTAACGAGACAGACAGGAATACAGACAGGATACAGATCCGTCCGCTGCAGTGGTCAGTAAGTGCAGAAGCAGGAATCCAGGGCAACATAACGGAGATGCTCGGAATATATATCGAGCCGGGGATTATATGGTATTTTGACAACGGCAGCATGGTAAGCACCGTCTATACGGAAAAGCCGTTCAATTTCAACCTGGAATTCGGACTCAGATTTTCTTTTGAATAAAAATACGGACAAGTGTTGGAGTAAAGGAAAAATTTACTACCTTTGCAATCCCAAAACCAATATGGTACCCATAGTTCAGTTGGTTAGAGCGTCAGATTGTGGTTCTGAATGTCGTCGGTTCGAATCCGACTGGGTACCCTCCAAAAGTCCTTGAAATCATTGAATTTCAGGGACTTCTTCTTTATGTATCCACCATCAGGCCCCATAAAGGCGGTATCAAACAGTTTCAAGACACACGGAAACGAGAAAGGCCGGCCCCGGGAGTCCCGGACCGGCCTGAAAATGCATCTTCACCCCACTGTCAGAGCGACTTCTTCGCTATCTTGCTCTCTATAGGATCCTTATACTGGTCCTGAAGCCTCTTGAGCTCCTCTTTCAGCTGTGCAGTGACCTCCTCATAACCAGGCTTCCCGTAAAGGTTGTCCATCTCATGAGGGTCTGACTGGAGATCGTAGAGCTCCCACTCGTCTATGTCATTATAGAAATGTATCAGCTTCCACCTGTCAGTCCTGACACCATAGTGGCGCTTGACCATGTGCTCGGCAGGATACTCATAGAAATGATAGTAAAGGGACTTCCTCCAGTTGTCAGGTTTCTCCCCTTTCAGCAGAGGCAGCAGGGAAACACCCTGGATGTCATCCGGTATAGGAGCACCGGCTATGTCAAGGAATGTAGGGGCATAGTCGATGTTCTGGACCAGCTGAGGGATATCGCCTCTGGCGTCCAATCCGTCAGGAAGCCGCATTACGAGAGGCGTACGCATTGACTCTTCATACATGAACCTCTTGTCAAACCATCCGTGCTCTCCCATATAGAACCCCTGGTCGGAAGTATATACTACGAGCGTGTTCTCAAGCATCCCCTTCTCTTCCAGATAGTCGAGGACACGACCCACATTGTCGTCAAGAGACTTGAGGACCTTTGCATAGTCACGCATATATCTCTGGAACTTCCACTCCGCCAGTTCCTTGCCCTGAGGGTTCTTCTGCTGGAACTCTTTGATTATAGGAGCGTAGGCAGCCTTGTAAACCTCCCTGTCCTCAGGTGAAAGACGGTTTACCATGGCATGATAGGTAGCAGCCAGAGGAGTGTTCAGACCCTCGATGTCCATCTTGGTGTCATAGACTATATCCATATCCTTCCAGATGCTCATCTCCTGCTCGGCAGCGGCAGTGCGACCTTCATAATCATCATAGAAATTCTCAGGGAGAGGGAATGTCTTGTCCTCATATTCGTTGAGATACTTCAGCTCCGGAAGCCATGCCCGGTGGCAGGCCTTGTGGTGGATGAACAGGCAGAAAGGCTTGTCCTTGTCACGCTGGTTCTCCATCCAGTCTATGCCCATGTCTGTGATGATATTGGTGACATAGCCGTCAACGCGGACGGTGTCATTGTCCATTGTGATGAAGGAAGGGTTGTAGTAATCCCCCTGTCCAGGGACTATCTTCCAGTAATCAAATCCGGTAGGCAGAGATTCCAGGTGCCATTTCCCCACAATGGCAGTCTGATACCCTGCTTTCTGGAGGAGCTTGGGCATGGTCTGCTGGGAGCCGTCAAAGATACAAGTGGTGTTGTCCGTGAACCCGTTGGCATGGCTGTGCTTTCCTGTAAACATACAGGCGCGGCTCGGGCCGCTCAGGGAATTGGCGACAAAGCTGTTTGTGAACTTCACACCGTCCCGGGCAATTCTGTCCAGGTTCGGAGTGTCCACATACCTGCCGTCATAACAGCTCATCATCTGGGCCGTATGGTCATCGGTCATGATGTAGACAATGTTGTACCTTGTGTCAGCCTTCTTGTCCGGGCCGCATGATGTCACAGCAAGCACGGCTGCGGCGCCGGATAATGTCTTAAGTATGTCAATTCTAGTCATAAAGATTTGATTTTCTTGGCTAAGGTAATCAAAAATAAAATAAATGGCTGTGCCAAAAGTAAAATTTTGACACAGCCACCATTATTCAAGCATATCTTACCAGCCAGGGTTCTGCACCCAGAGGTTGTCTGTCAGGGACAGCATACCCTGCCTTATAGGCAGAAGGTAGTCCCTGTCCACATGGAACTGATAACCGTTCGGGAGATTGTCGAAAGGAATGATATACCTGTCCCCGTGGTCATCCTCATCAGTGAGGAACAGATTGTTGTCCTGATCCTGGTCATATACGAGCGCATCGCCATAGAACTCGTTGCCCTCCAGATTGCTTCCGGTGAACATCGCCCCGTAAGGGATATAGTCCTTGATCAGCACATCAGCTGCGGCCCAGCGGAAGATGTCATACATCCTGCGCCCTTCACACGCCTGCTCTACCCTTCTCTCTCGGCGTACGACCTGTATATACTTGTCGTCACCTCCTCCGACTTTGTACATCGGATAGCTCTCGTCTGCAAGGAACTCCCTGTCGAAATCCACCTCAGGCATACCTACGCGGTCGCGCAGAGGCTTGAGAGCGGCCTTTATCCTCGTCTCGTTGGCAGCACCGTCAAGCTCGGCAAGAGCCTCGGCGAAGTTCAGTAGAGCGTCCGCATAGCGGAACTGTATGGCAGGAGTCTGGCTCTTGTACTCACCTTCGATAGTGGAAGGGTCTGCAGGGTCGATCTCGACATGCTTCAAGAGAGCATATCCTGTAGCGTTCCTGTGATATGCACCGCTCGGGTCACCCTGAAGCAGAGGAAGAGTAAACACGAAATCAGGAGTCCCGTCCTCGTCCTGGTCAGGACGGAGCTGCTGTCCCGGGATGCAGGCCGTCTGTGAAAGACGCGGGTCGCGGACAGTAGGAAGGAGCTCGTTCCCGTAAGTACGTTTGGCCTCAAGCCGCTCATCTCCGATGAAAGGTCTTCCGTCTATGGTAAGATAGTCATCCACAAGAGAAGCTGTAAGGCCTTTCTCTCCTCCACCCAGATTCTGGAAACGTGTCACGGAATGTCCTATGTTGTCGGCTATGTTGTACTTCTTCCACCAGAGGACCTCAGGATTCGATGTGAGGTCAAGGGTCACGAACATCTCCCTGTAGTCGTTGAGAGGGTCGCCGGTAGAGTAGATCTGCCATCTTCCAGCCTCTTTTCCCTCTATTATAGGAGCCACGGCATCCACAGCCTGCTGGAGATAGTCATCGATTTGCTCATCAGTAATTTCAGGATCGAAGAACTTGTCACCCTTTGCCTTATGGTACTTCTCCCATGTCGCTTCGAACAAGGCCACCTCGCTCTTGAATATGCGGGCCACGTCCTTATGCACCCTCATTGAAGCATTGCTGGTCTGCACCTGGAGGTTCTCTATCGCCATATCCAGGTCGGCAAGTATCTTGTCAGCGATGAAAGTCCTGCTGTCACGAGGCATCTTGAGCTCCTCGATATTCGGGTTGAGCACCTGGTCCACCCAAGTCACTCCGCCATAGTCCCTCATGAGAAGGAAATAATACCATGCCCTGAAATAATAGACCTCGCCGACACACTGCTTGTATTCCGTGTCGTCAGTAGAGCCTGTATAGTTACCAAGGTTGTTGATCATGAAATTGGCTGCCCTTATCCACTGGTATGCGGTAAGATCTGCAGCTCCAGACAAAGTCATATCCCCGTTTAGCCGGGTATTCACCGAAGCATATACCATATTGTCACTCATGATATCTCCGAAAGCTATACCCGTTCCGTTGACAGTAGAAGGATGTCCGCGGAAAGCATTCTGATAAAAGTTGTTCAGATACTTTTCCATCTCGCCCACGGTCCTGAACACAGTGGAAGTGGATATGACACCTTCAGGTTCCTTGTCCAGACTGAAGCATCCAGAGACGGAAGTAACCAGTGTCAGAGCCGCGAGAAATATATATATTTTTTTCATTGTCTAATAGTTGTTACAGATTAATGATAAGCCCTATTGAGTATATCCTGTTCATTGGATAGTTCTTTCCTCCTTCATTAGAGTATCCACTTGATGTGAATATCGCCTCAGGGTCGAACATCTTGGCAAGTCTGGTGAATGTCACGAGGTTGTCTCCCGAGAAATAAACCTGGAGTTTGGTAAGCCCTATCTTCTTTATCATCTTCTGAGGGAAGTCATAGCTGAGGGTCAGGTTCTTGAGCCTGCAGTAAGCCGCACTCTGGAGATACTGGTCGCTGGTCAGCTGGGTCTTGTTGGTATACTGGCTGGTAGCCGCTCCCGCTGCGTTGATGTAAGGACGAGGATAGTACGCATCCGGGTTGTCCTCTGTCCAGTAGTCCAGATGATCGTTAAAGACTGTAGTCTGTGCATACGAGCTGCCGCCCCAGAAATACACTCCGTTAGGCCACCAGTCACGCTTACCCACACCCTGGAACATCACACTCAGGGAGATACCTTTCCATGAGAGGGAACCCTGGATGGTGTAGTTGTATCTCGGGGTCGTGCTTCCGATGATCTCATAGTCACCCATGTCACCGAGGGTATTAGTTCCGTTATCTATCTTATTGTCACCGTTTATGTCCAGATACTTGACATCGCCCGGCTGCCATGGCTGGGCTGAAATGTAGGAGAGGTCGAGTTTGTTGTATTCTGCAGCCTCTTCAGGAGTCTGGATAAGGCCACCTGACCTGAGTCCCCAGATCTCGCCGACTTCACGGCCTTCATACCAGTTGCCGGACGGGTTGGTGCCGCTCTCGTTTGCATACTGGGTGACAACAGCTGTAGCATCATACACGGAACCTCCTATGGAGAAGTCCACTTCCTTTGCTATCTGGCCCCTGTACAGGACTGAGAGTTCCCATCCGCGGTTACGCATGCACGCATTGTTGGTCTGAGGTGCAGAAGCACCGAAGAAATCCGGGAGTTCCTCTGCCGGCCCGAGCATATCCTTGGTGTCCCTCTGGAAGAACTCCAGGCTACCTGTAAGACGCCCCTTGAGCATGTTCCAGTCGAGGGCTATGTTCTTGCTGTCCACCTTCTCCCAGGTAGTGTTCGGGTTCACGACTCCAGGAGCGGAGAAATACATCTCCCTGCCGTTCTGGAAATACCAGCTTCCCTGGGCGTTAGGAGTGATAGTCGATGCAAATGTGTAGAGCGCAGCCCCGGCCTGGTTTCCGAGCTGTCCCCATGAAGCCCTGATCTTCAGTTCGTCGAAAAGATGGCTTGCAGGCTCGAAGAACGGCTCGCGGGCAATGTTCCATCCCACAGACACTGAAGGGAAGAAGCCCCACCTGTTGCCTTTGGCGAAACGAGAGGATCCGTCATAGCGGGCGCTGAACTCAAGAAGATACCTGCCGTCATAGTCATAGTTGATACGTCCGAAGAATCCCCTTGTGGCCCAGCCGTTACGGGTCTCTGAAACCACCTTGCTCTCATCGGACATACCCATGTTCAGACTGGTATTGGTATATGTTGCAAGGTCAGTCACATAGCCGTACATATAATTGTAGTTGTAGTCCTCCTCCTGGAAACCGACGGTGAACGCGAAGTTGTTCTTGTTCGCGGAGAAATTATAGGAAGTATATACATTCAGGGACTGGTAACGGATAATGTCCATCTTTCTCAAGAAAGAACCGTCAGCCACTACTCCCATCTCGCCTCTGGTACCTTTCGAAGTGGTGACACCGTCAAGGGCGTAGATGTCAGGAGCCTGGTTCATGGCCTTGTAGTTCCAGTTGTTCTGCTTGTACGTGTAGTCTGCGAAGATTTTCCAGTTCTTCACAGGCTCGACCTCAAGGCCGAGTGTGAAGAGGAAGTCGTCATCAAGGCTGTTGGTGTATGTGCCGCTCTGCAGATAAGGAACGAGCGAAAGTTCGGTGAAATGCCCGTTAGGGTCGATATAATGCACCGTAGGACGGAAACGCGCAAGAGAATGGTAGAATCCCTCGGAAAGACCTCCGTCACCGAACGGGGTGTTGGTTTCCTGATGGCTGTACTTGGTATTGAATTTCAGACGCAGCCACTTTGTAAGGTTCGCATTGAGGTTGGCGTTGATATTGAACCTCTTGTAGCCGATGTCCGCATAACGGAGGATACCGTCTTCAGAATATGCGCCCCCGGATACATAATAGCGTACCTTGTCAGTACCTCCGCTGAGGCTGAGGTTGTGGTCCTGCTTGAAAGCGAAGTCCTTGTAATGAAGGTCGAAATAATCGGTATTTCCGATACCGCTTTCTGAATTTTCAAATGCAGGGTTCATGCTGGCTCCCGGCTGAAGCTCCTGCCAAGGATCGACACTCTTCGGATTGTCGATGAACTGCTGGAGAAGGGCTATCTTCTCATCCGAATAAAGACGGGTACTTCCGGTATTGCGCACACCGGCATTCCAGTAGTTGGCGAAATCAACAGAGTTTGCCATATCCGGGAGAACTGTAGGCTGGGTCCAGCCGACATTACCGTGATAGCTTACCCTCATCTTGCCTTCCTCACCGCCTTTGGTGGTGACCAGGATGACACCGTACGCAGCACGCGCACCGTAGATGGCACTTGCTGATGCATCCTTCAGGACAGAGATGCTGGCCACATCGTTAGGGTTCACATCGGAAAGGTCCATCTCCACACCATCCACCAGGACGTAAGGAGTGGAAGTGCCGGAAAGGTTACCCTGGCCACGAATCTGGAGGGTACCCTTGGCACCAGGACGTCCTGAATTGGAGTTGTTCACTGTAAGACCCGGCACAAGACCCTGGAGACTCTGGGTGATGTTCGCCACAGGACGCATATCCAGGTCTTCGGACTCTACTGTAGAGACAGAACCCGTCAGGTTCACTTTCTTCTGTACGCCATATCCGACGACAACCACTTCATCAAGGAAGTCCATTGAAGTGCGGAAAAGAACGTCCTGAGTCGCCTGTCCGGTCCATGTAATTTCCTGGGTATCATAACCCAACAAAGAGAATACGATGATATCTCCCTGGTTCAGACCGCTGAGAGAATAGCTTCCATCGAAATCAGAAGTAACTCCGTTGTTGGTGTCCTTTACAAAGACAGCCGCTCCGATTACCGGGCCACTTTCATCAGTTATGACACCTGTAAGAGTTCCTGTCCCATCCTGGGCGAATGCCCGTGGGGCAAAAGCATTCAGCAAAAGCGCAGACAAAACAAATACGCTCGCAAGCCTGAATGCAGACTTAATCTTTAGAAACATATAAAAAAGGTTAGTTAGTAATTGATACTTATTTCGCAAAAATAGTAAAAGATCCCTATTTTCAAAATAAGATGTTAAAAAACTGTTAAGAATCTGTTTTAAATTTTCCCGAAAAATTCCTTTTAATGATCTTTCCGGTGTAAATTCCCCGATTTTTTTCAATCAGACAGCCACCGCTATCCTTTTCAAAAATCAGAAAATTCCCTCCCGGAAAACTCTCATGAAATTCATATCAGGAAATTTCAGAACAGCTTCTAAAATAACGTCAGTTCAACGAATTTATGTTTAACAATATTATCCTAAAAATCAATATTTTATCATTTATGACCGGAATCCGTCACACTGACGCTCCGCTCGCGA
>JADIMB010000068.1 GCA_017694995.1 Candidatus Cryptobacteroides faecavium
CTGTTTATTTTCCTAGCTTCCATTGATTCTTTAATCCCTGTGGAATTAACGCTCTTTCATTGTTTTGGTACTTAGTACTTGTCCTTCAATATTGTCAATCAACTACCGTTATTTCTCAAACGGGCTGCAAAGATACGGACTTTTTTTAACTCTCCAAATTTTTTCGCGTTTTTTTTCAAATATTTTTCTCACCTTTGCATCGGGAAATGCAATTGAACCGTTTAACCTTAAAAGAGGATGGCATCTTACCTTCAAATTTTCAGCACTTTCGCCAAAATCGGAGCGTTCACCATCGGTGGAGGTTATGCTATGATCCCGCTTGTCAGAGATGAAATTGTCAAAAAAGGGTGGCTGGAAGAAAAGGACTTCCCCGACATTGTCGCCTTGTCCCAGTCCGCTCCCGGCCTTCTGGCTGTGAACATCTCGATTTTTGTCGGGTACAGGCTGAAAGGGACAAAAGGAAGCATTGTGGCGACCCTGGGAAGCGTGGCGCCGCCATTCCTTATTATACTGATAATAGCGATGGCGTTCACAGGATTCCAGGACAACCCCGTGGTGGTAAGGATATTCAAGGGGATAAGGCCTGTGGTTGTAGCCCTTATAGCCGTCCCTATGCTGCAGATGGCCAGGCAGGCCAACAAGAAATGGTGGATGTGGGGTATGTCTGTAGCGACCATCCTGCTTGTGGCATTCCTGAAAGTCTCCCCTATTTATATATTGATAGTGACAATTGTCGTGTCATACTCTCTGGTAAAATACCGGGACAGCAGGAAAAGGGAGGACAGGAAATGATTTTCATACAGCTTTTCACCACCTTTTTCATAATAGGGCTCTTCACTATCGGAGGAGGCTATGCCATGCTTTCGCTGATCCAGGCGCAGGTGGTATCTGTCCACGGATGGATAGACGAGCAGACGTTCACCGACATCGTGGCGATTTCCCAGATGACCCCTGGCCCGATAGGGATAAACAGCGCCACATATATAGGATACAGCGTGCTGGAGCAGACAGGGGCGCCGGAGTTCATCTGCATCCTCGGATCGTTCACAGCATCCATGGCTGTGGTGTTGCCGTCATTCATCCTGGTGCTCGGCATCTGCAAAATGTACAACAAGTTCCAGAACAACCGCACTATGGAAGGTGTCCTCACCGGACTCAAGCCTACTGTGGCCGGACTCATAGGCGCCGCGGCTGTCATCCTCATCACGCCGGAAAATTTCCCCGACTGGAAAAGCTGGGTCCTGTTCGCGGCCGCATTCCTGGCATCATGGTGGTGGAAGGCCAGCCCGATAATCACGATCATCGCCGGGGGTGTGCTGGGACTGATCCTGTACTGACCGTCATCACGTTTACGTTTTTCATGAATTTCAAGGAAAGAGATGGAGTTTATAAAGGAAGTTTTATTGGAACCGTCTGTAATCCAGGCAGTAATCGTCCTGTCAATAGTCTGTGCAGTCGGACTTTATCTGGGCAGACTGAAATTCTTCGGCATATCCCTGGGGGTGACTTTTGTATTTTTTACGGGGATAATGGCCGGTCATTTCGGGCTCAGGATAAACAAGGACATGCTGGATTTCGCCCAGAATTTCGGCCTGATAATTTTTGTGTACACTCTGGGGCTGCAGGTAGGTCCCGGTTTTTTCTCCTCTCTGAAGAAAGGAGGGGTGAAACTGAACCTGCTGTCAATGACCCTGGCATTTACAGGTCTCCTGTTCACCCTGGTGCTGTCCTGGACGACCGGCATGCCGCTCTCTGACATGATGGGACTCTTCTCAGGGGCCGTGACAAACACCCCTATGCTGGGTGCGGCGCAGCAGGCTATCCTGCAGATAAATCCGGATGACAGCGAGGGCGTGGCGAGGATGGCACTGGCATGCGCCGTCGGCTACCCGCTCGGTGTCGTAGGGGTGATACTGGCCATCATCATGCTGAGGAAGATGTTTGCCCGCGGGGCGGAACGGAATGAAAGGCATGCTGACGACAAGACATATGTAGGGGAATACCACGTCAGCAATCCGGCAGTGTTCGGCAAGTCCATCAAGGAGATAATGCAGCCGCTGGACATGCATTTCGTAATCTCCAGGGCATGGCATGACGGCAAGGTGTCAATACCCACTTCCGACACCAGGATACAGAAGGACGACCATCTGCTCATCATATCGGGCAAGAGTGAAGTGGACAGCATCAAGACTGTCTTCGGAGAGCAGGAGGACACAGACTGGAACCGCCCTGACATAGACTGGAATGCCATAGACAGCCTGCTTGTGTCCAAGCACGTGCTGGTGACCAATGTCCGGATGGACGGTGTAAAGCTCGGCTCCCTGAGGCTGCGTAATGCCTACGGGATAAACATCACCAGGGTGAACCGCGCCGGAATCAACCTGGTGGCCTCCCCGTCCCTCAGGCTGCAGACCGGAGACAGGCTCACCATAGTCGGTGAAGCCAAAGCCATTGACAACTGCGGGAAGATACTGGGCAACGAAGCCAAGGAGCTCAACAACCCCAACCTCATCGCCATCTTCATAGGGCTTACGCTAGGCCTTCTGCTGGGGGCCATCCCTATCATGATACCAGGTATGAGCATGCCGATCAAGCTGGGGCTGGCAGGAGGGCCTATAATAGTAGGCATACTCATGGGTGCCTTCGGACCGAGATTCCACCTCACGACCTATACCACGCAGAGCGCCAACCTGATGATCCGCCAGCTCGGCATCACCACATATCTGGCAGGACTGGGGCTGGCCTCGGGCGAGCACTTCTTCGAGACCGTATTCTGCAAGGAAGGACTCATGTGGGTCATCCTGGGGTTCGCCCTGGCCGTCATACCCGTGATGCTGGTGGGAATCATGGCAGGAAAATTCTTCAAGGTGGACTACGCCCACAATGTGGGCATGCTGTGCGGCTGCATGGCCAATCCCATGGCTCTCAATTATGCCAACACAACAGTAAAAGGGGATGAACCTTCTGTGGCCTACGCCACGGTCTACCCCCTTGCAATTTTCATGAGAGTCATCACGGCCCAGCTGATTCTGCTGATTTTCGCATGACCGTGACTTCGCAGCGGAGCCTCTAACGGCCGGCTACATAGTCCTGATAGTCTTCCATTGAGCGGCGGATGACTTCCTTTGCCTCATCCGGCCCGTAAAGGCTGATGAACACCATCCTCTTCGCATTGTCACCCGGAATGTCCTTATATGTGGTGAAATAATGGATCAGACGGCGGATTATATCCTTCGGAAGCTGGTCTATGTCTGTATACGAACCATAGACTGCATCGTTCCTCAGGACAGCGATGATCTTGTCGTCCGCCTGGTTATTGTCCAGGAGACGGAGGCCGCCGATAGGGTTCGCCCTGACGATTATATCCCCGTGAGTAACGTCCTTTTCCGTAAGGACACATATGTCAAGAGGGTCTCCGTCGCCCTCTATGTCATACCTTGCAAGAACCTTGTTTGTAAGTTCGGCCATCCTTGTACTGCAGTATGTCCTGGGCAGGAACCCGTACAGTGAAGGGACAATATTAGAGAACTTCTGCGGCCTGTCCAGAGACAGGTAGCCGGAAACCTTGTCCACCTCGTATTTTACAGTATCAGTAGGTACAATTTCAATGAAGGCTGTAACCTCATCCGGTGCCTTGTCCCCGAGACTTATCCCGTGCCAAGGATGTGCTCTGTGCGTCGTGCTAAGATCCATAGTTTAGAATTTTCGCAAATCTAATCATTATTTGCTTACGTTGTGAAACCAGTGCGGTTTTTATTTGAAACCATACGTAGATTTTTTACCATCCGCCTCCCAAAGCCTTATACAGATCGACCAGGGCAAGGTGCTCGTTCATGATCGCATTGCTGAGCTCGACCTGCGCATCAAAATAGGCTCTCTGCGCATCCAGCAGGTCCAGATAATTGATAGTACCGTTGATATACTGGCTCAATGTAAGACTGACATATTTCCTCGTGGCTTCCTGGAGGTCGAACTTAAGGCTTGTGTTTTTCCTCGCGGAAGAAAAGTTGATTGAAGCGTCATACACTTCCTTGAACGCCTGCATCACCGTCTTCTCATACTCGTATTTCGACTGGTTGTACTGCGCGACGGCAGCCTTGAACTGCGATTTCTTCCTGCCGAACTGGAAAATAGGGGAAGCGAAAGATGCCGCGGCATAATAGAACGGGGATTTGAGCACATCCAGGAACGAGTTGCTCTCAAGCCCGCCAGTAAGGTCAATGGTGAATGTAGGGAACCTCTCGGCCTGGGCCACTCCGACAGCCGCCTGCGATGACAGGAGGTTCTGGTACGCCTCCCGGATGTCAGGCCTGCGCTCCAGGAGCTGGGACGGGACACCGACAGGGATGTCATTGTTGTAAGACAGCTCCAGCAGCGCACGTTTTCTCTCAATCTCTTTCGGGTACGAGCCGGTGAGGAACGCGAGTTCGCTTTCCTTCATCGCGACCCTCGCTTCAAGGTCAGGGACAATGGAGGCGGTGCTTGCAAGTTCTACAAGGGACTGCTGATAAGGCACTTCCGAGGTAAGGCCGCCCTCAAACCTGAGTTTGGCCGTTTTCACTCCGTCCCGTCTGGTCTGCAGGGTACGGCGCACGATGTTGAGTTCGTTGTCAAGCGCAAGGAGCTCGAAATACGCCCTGGCCACATCCGCCACGAGGGTCATCTTCAATGCCCTTCTGGCCTCGACTCCGGACAGGTACTCGGCGAGCCTCTCCCTGGTGGCCCAGCGGAGATGCCCCCAAAGGTCTATCTCCCAGCTGAGCGAGAGCTTCGGGCCAAGCTCCGGATCATTAGGGGAAGCGGCATCTCCGCCGTAATTGTTGTATTCGTTGTTTGCATACGCCCTGGCAGAGACAGAAGGCCACATGTTTGATTTCTGGATCCTGTACCTGTACTCAAGCTCACGCACCCGCTCTGCCGCTATCAGCATGTCCTTGTTGTACTCGAGGGCGTCTGAAATCAGGTTCTGCAGTGTAGTGTCCGCATAGACTTTCCACCATTCCACGTCCGCAAGCGTCACGGTATCCGTACCGGACTCGGCCGAGTATGCCTGCGGCAAGTCAAGTTCAGGCCTTGCACAATGCTTCGCAGGGGAGCATGACGACACTGAGAGACCTGTGAACAGGACAGCTGCCACGACAGCCGCACCCGCACCAGGAAGACGGTGTGCTTTCCTGCGTCTTCTCGCAGTGAATCTGTTTTTCATCTTATAAATCCATACAAAAAAGAACGGGACAAACACGATACCTGCACTGATCGCCACTATCATTCCGAAGAACACGCCCGTACCTATGTTCTGCCTGCTCTCGGAGCCCGGTCCGGTTGCAAACACCAGCGGAAGCATACCGAGGATGAACGCAAGCGAAGTCATCACAATAGGCCTGAACCTCAGGTGCGCCGCAGTGATGGCGGCATCCTCCAGGCTCCTGCCCTTCTCGACCTCCTCCTTGGCGAACTCCACTATAAGGATAGCATTCTTGGCCACCAGGCCTACTAGCATCACAAGTCCTATCTGGAAATAGACATTGCTCTCCATCCCCAGGACCCCCACACCGAGATAAGCCCCGAAAATGGCTATAGGCAGGGACAGGATCACGGCTATTGGCACGGACCAGCTTTCATACTGCGCCGCCAGGAACAGGAACACGAAAAGGAGAGCGAGGCCCAGCACGAGCCCGGTCTGCCCGCCGGCCTTTTTCTCCTGATAGGAGAGACCGCTCCATTCCACACCTATATTGTCCGGAAGGTGTTCGTCCACAATCTCTTCAAGTATCGCCATCGCCTGTCCGGAACTTGTCCCGTGCGCAGGCTCCCCGTTGATGGTGGACGAGTAGTACATGTTGAACCTCTTGATGGTACCCGGCCCGGTCGTATATTCTGTCGTGCCAAGGGCGGTCACAGGGACCATTGTCCCGCTTGAACTTCTGACGAAGAACAGGTCAAGATTGTTCTTGTGGGCCCTGTAAGGCTGTTCCGCCTGGATATAGACCCTGTATATCCTGTTGAACATATTGAAGTCGTTGACATACTGGGATCCGGTGAATGTCTTCAGGGTGGAGAAGACATCCGAAAGCGGCACCCCGAGAAGCTGTATCTTGTCCCTGTCTGCATCAAAGAACAGCTGCGGGATATCCTTCTGGAGCCCTGATGAAAGTCCTGTAAGCTCCTTCCTCTGGGACGCATAGTACATAAGCGTGTCCGATGCGGCCTGGAGCTGCTCGTAGGTGGCGTCACCCCTGGTCTCCAGTACCATGGAGAATCCGCCTGATGTACCCAGGCCCGGCACCACAGCCGGAGTGCTTATATATACCTTGCTTTCCGGATACAGCGACAGGGAGTCGCGTATCATCTGCATGGTCTTCTCTATATTCGTCTCTTTCCTTTCTTTCCACGGCTTCATGATGACAGTGAGCGTACTGTTTCCCTGGCTTGTCCCCAGACGCGGGCTCGACCCTGTCACATTCAGCACGTACTCAATGTCATGCTGTCTCATGAGAAAGGCCATGGCCCTGTCGGTAACTTCCCTCGTCCGCTCAAGTGTCGCACCCACAGGAAGCTCAAGCTCGACTGTGAAATACCCCTGGTCCTCCTTCGGGATGAAACTGGTAGGGACAATCTTGCCCATGACCCAGATTCCTATGATAGCGATCCCGAACAGCGCGAACATCCTGCGGCTGTGCTTCAGGCTCGCATGGATCATCTTGCCGTAGAACGAGTTGCCTTTTGCCAGAGCCTCGTTTATCTTTCTGAAGACAATATTCTTTTTCTTGCCCGGCTCCTCCGGCTTCAGGAAAATGGAGCACATCACCGGACTCAATGTGAGAGCCACTATGGTGGATATGATCACAGACACTGCAATCGTCACGGTGAACTGCCTGAACAGCTGGCCTGTAATCCCTGAAAGGAAACTTACCGGAACGAACACGGCACACAGGACCAGAGACATGGCTATCAATGCGCCGCCTATGCCGCTCATGGCCTTCTTGGTGGCCTCGTAAGGAGACAGATGCTCCTCCTCCATGATACGGTCCACGTTCTCCACCACCACGATAGCATCGTCCACCACTATACCTATCGCAAGGATAAGCCCCAGGAGTGTCATGAGATTCAGGGAGAAGCCGAAAATGAGCATGATGCCGAATGTCCCGACAAGTGAAATAGGCACCGCAATCGCAGGAATCAGCGTCGCCCTCCAGCTCTGCAGGGAGAGGAACACCACCAGTATGACCAGGAAGAGGGCTTCGAACAGCGTCCTGTACACATGATGTATGGACTCCGAGATATAAGTAGTCACGTCAAACGGTATCTCATAAGACATACCTTCAGGAAAACTCCGGCTTATCTCCTCCATTGCCGCCTTGACATTGTCGGCGACTTCCATCGCATTTGCCCCGGGGAGCAGGAAGACATTCATCACGGCCGCATTCCTGCCGTTGATACCGCTCTCGGTATTGTACGACTGGGCCTCAAGCGACACCCTCGCCACATCCTTGATCCTTATTATGGAGCCGTCCCGGCCAGCACGCACTACGATATTCTCGAATTCGCTGACAGATGACAGCCTTCCGGTAGCCGTAATCGGTATGGTCACATCCACATCGCTTATAGGCTGCTGCCCCAGTACACCGGCCGCAGACTCCCTGTTCTGGTCCTTCAGTGCATTCTGAAGATCTTTCACCGTCAGTCCGAAACTCGCCAGCTTGTCCGGCTGCACCCATATCTGCATGGCGTAGTAGCGGCTTCCCACATTGGAGACTCCGCCCACACCAGGGACACGGCGGAGCATGTCAAGCACATTGAGTGTGGTGTAGTTGCTAAGGTATATCTCGTCAAACTTCGGATCGTCCGACATGACGGTAATCGTCATAAGGCGGCTGGCGGACTCCTTTTCCACGGAAATACCGTTCTGCACGACCTCGGCCGGCAGCCTTGACTCGGCAAGCTTCACCCTGTTCTGCACCTCGACGGCAGCAAGGTCAGGATTGCTGGTTATGTCAAATGTAATGGTCGCCGAAAAGCTGCCGGAGTTGGTGTTGGTAGACTCCATATACAGCATCCCCGGAGTACCGTTGAGCTCCTGTTCAATCGGTGTAGCCACAGCCTGTGCGACGGTCTGGGCGCTGGCACCCGGATAAGATGCCGAGACTTTCACGACCGGAGGGACAATCGGAGGATACTGGTCCACCGGGAGCATCGTAAGTCCGATAAGGCCGACAAGCACTATGATGACGGAAATGACCGTCGAGAACACGGGCCTGTCTATAAAGAAATCAGATTTCATATAATCCGTCTATATCCAATTAATTAGAGAAAAACAAAAGATGCAGGAGCCCCTGTCAATTGGCGCTGATGGCCTTCTGTCCATGCGTGAGCTTATGGTAGCCCTCTACCACAATCTGCTCTCCGGGAAGCAGGCCTCTCTCGATCACGGTCTTGTTGCCGACTTCCGGTCCGGTCTCCACGAAACGCTTCTCAGCCACGCCGTCATTCCTCAGGACAAATATATACGCCCCGCTCTTCTCTATCATCAGAGCCTTGGACGGGACGGCCACTGCGTCCTCGCGGACATCCAGAAGCAATGTCACATTTGTGAACTGTCCAGGGAGAAGCTCTCTGTCGGGATTCGGGATCTCGGCACGGACTGTAAATGTCCCGGACTTGGAATCCACCTGCGGATCTGCGAAATCCACCAGTCCCCTGTATTTATATACACTCTTGTCCGCCAATGTGATAGTCACATACGGATCCCATGAGCGCAGAGAATCCTTCTGCCCTATATTCACATTCCTGGCCTTGCTCCTCTGGTAGTCAAGGTCCGTCATCTTGAACTCCACAGTGACCGTGTCGCTCTTGACCACAGTCGCCAGGAGGGACTGCCCGCCTGGGCCGACAAGTGTACCGATGTCGACATATCTCTCGCTTATGTATCCGCTTATAGGAGACCTTACTGTAGTATAACTGAGCGCAAGCTCGTCCTGCGTCAGGTCCGCCTCGCTCATCTGCACCTCGGCGACGGCACTCTCATATGCGGCAAGGGCATTGTCAAGGTCCGACTGGCTGGCGGCCTTCTGGTCATACAGAGGTTTGATACGGTCATAATCACGCTTTGCCTTGGTAGCGAGCGCCTTGCTCTTCTCAAGCAGAGCCTTTGCCCTCTCTACCGTAGCCCTGTACTGTCTCGGGTCTATAATAAAAAGAACCTGATTCTTATTGACGTATGTACCTTCTTCGAATAGCATCTGGTCAAGATAACCCTCGACCCTCGCCCTGACCTCGACAAACTGCTGGGCGCGTACATTTCCTGGATATTCACCGTAAATCATCACATCCTGTGTAGTCACAGTCTCTGTCTCTACAATAGGAAGGACCTCTTCTGCCGGCTCCGGCCTTGTCAGCCAGACGACAAGGATGACAATGGCTGCTAGCGCAACAACAGCTGCCAGCCACTGCTTCCAGCTGAACTTTTTCACTTTGAAGACGAAATACTGGGAGCCTTTCCCAAGGCTGTAGTATGTCTCTTTAAGAATCTTCGAGCCTTTCATATAATATGTTTTAACCGACAAATATATGCATAATTATTAAAAGTCGACAAAAAAACATGGAGGCAGGCCTCACATACAAGAAACCCTCTCACATTGCTGCAAGAGGGCGTATCTGTAAATTGTATATTGTCACTATTCCTTGAATACTGGCGTAAAGTCGCTCCAGTCCTCGACCTTGAACGCACGGATGTCTCTGACGGAATCTCTGAACCAGTCTGTATTTTTCAGTGCCTCTATCGCTCTGTATAGGTTTGCCATATCGTTCCTTTCAGTAAGATATACACTCCCTTGCGTATTGTAGAATCCATATTTACGCAGGATTATCCCTATCTCGAAATAGGCGTTGTTATATGGCTCTCCATAATTCTTTTTAAGGTCTGACACGACCATATCAAATGCTATCGCAAACATATCTCTCCCTACAATTTAACTGGCAAGAAATATCGCTCCTCACCAAAGAATATCCGGCCCACTTTGTCCTTAATGGCAATGACAATCCCCTTAAATGGATTCTGTTCAATGTCTATAACCTCTCCCTCTACCCAGTCAGATTCTCCAGTGAGTTGAGGGGACACTTTCGCTTTATCTCCTACTTTCATGGCTTCCTGTGTTTATCGTCTCCTGCAAATATAGTCTTTTTATCTGGATTTGGAATCGGTCTATCTAAAGAAGTCTCGGTATAGTTAAAGGCATAGTTTCCAATTCAATTTCATCAGGAATCAAACCGGAAGATTCTCTGTAAATGGCCGGCAATTAAAGTGCTGCGGGGCTGTGAACATATTGTATCTTGCCTGCATCTGCTTACCCAAAGTGTTGGGACAAAGGTATAGCAGCCACAGTAATACTACGGTCCATACACGAAAAAAGCACCTGCATTTTCATGCAAGTGCTTCATCATCAAGGCCTTTTATGACCGTTTCTGTGGTCCCAACAGGGCTTGAACCTGTGACCCCCTGATTATGAGTCAGGTGCTACTAACCAACTGA
>JADIMB010000069.1 GCA_017694995.1 Candidatus Cryptobacteroides faecavium
GAATCATAGGTCTCCTTGATACGGTCAACACCTATCCGTTTCTTGTATTCCTCGTTGTGTTCCCGAAAAAGGGCAAGCAGGGTAAGCGGTTTCTGTCCTATGCCTTTCACGGCATTCTTTATCAGCTCCGCCGTGATAAAACCAAGGCTGTCCTTTATCCGCCTGTAATGTCCCTCAATCTCGGCGGTCAGGTCGTCTATGGCCCGGTTCACGGTCACGGCGTTTGCGCTGCGGCCGTCAGCGCGTCCTTTTTCCGGGTTCCAGATGACCGGATTGACCGATACCTTTGTGCCGATCTGCTCCCATTCGGCATCTATGCTGACTTTGCACAGCAATTGGCAGGTCCCGTCCTTGCGGACTTTCGTACGGTTGATATAGAACAGTACCGCAAAGGTGCTGCGGTGCTTTATGTCATTGTTGTCAGTATTCTTTTTCATATTGTGACTTATTCATTAAGATTATTATATGACCACGGAGAAACGTTCCGCAATTTTCTCATTCAGGGCATTCGTGTCAGAGTCTATCTTGTCGTCCGTCACTTTGGCGTAGATTTGCGTAGTTTCTATCCGGCTGTGGCCAAGCATCCGGCTGACCGTCTCAAGCGGAACCCCATGCGACAGGGTGATTTCCGTGGCGTAGGTATGACGTGCCAGGTGGAAGACGAGCCTGCGGCTTATTCCGCAGATACTCGCTATGCGTTTCAGATAAAAATTCATCGTACTGTTGGCGTACATCGGCAACAGCCGGCCGTCCGGTGCGGTGTCCCGGTACTTTTCAATAATCCGCAATGGAAGATCCAGAAGTGGAATTTCGAACTCTACTCCTGTCTTTTCCCGTACGGCCTTTATCCACCACGTCCCGTCGTCGGCCAGGTAAAGGTTGTTTCTTGTCAACAACCGCATGTCTCCGTATGGGATACCGGTATAGCAGGAGAACAGGAACATGTTCCTCACATGGTATAGGGACGGGCTATGGAGCGGCGTGGTCATGATCCTGTGCAGTTCCTCGTCCGTGAGGTACTTCTGCTCCGGTTTCGGATGTTCGGACTCATGACCGAAAAACGGGTAGGTGGTGATGATGCCGTCAGCGATGGCCTCCTTGACCACGGTCTTCAGACGTATCGTGAGATTTATGACAGTTCCCGGAGCCAGGCGACATTCGGTACGCAGGTGCAGGTCATATTTCTCGATAAAGGAAAGGTCCAACGCTGTAAAAGAGATGTCCGATACTTTGTATTGCGACCGGATGAAGTTCTCCAGGTGGCTGTATGCGTTCCTGTAGCCCGCGAGACTTTTGGCCGTGCGGTTTATTCCTACCCGCTTTTCGAAATTGCCGATGAACTTCATAAAATAGCCCAACAGTGTTTCCTGTCCGGAAGCCATGCCGAGCAGCCGCTGCTTCACTTCCTCGGCGCTGATACCATCACTTACGGCAGACAGCTCGGCATAGATGCCAAGCGCTCTTGCCCGTATCTCATCCAGGCGGCTGTTGATTTCCTTTGCCGCCACGCTCTTGCCGGTAGCCCGTCCTGCCGCCCACATCTTCTGCGGCACTCTCAGTTTCATGCTGAAAGCCGATTCCGAGTATTTCCCGATGTTCAGCCTTGCCATCACGGGACAATACCCGTCAGAATCGGCCTCGCTCTTTTTAAGGTAGAACGACACCTTTACATTAGTCTGATTCATAGTCTTTTCCTTTCTTTGCAAAATTACCGGATAGAGGTCAAATGAAAGGCATGACGAATATGGCAGAATATGGAAACAAGTTCCATGCACTGAAGAACCGTCCTGTATTTTTCCTGCTTTGAGGAAAAATGAGTATCTTCGCTGACGTAAAATATGCAGGGACAACGCTCTTTACGGCAATATCACAGAGGAATTAGGAACCTGTTTTCGCACGGTTTTCCCATCCTGAAAAGGCAACGGATAGGTAGCAATTCATTTTCCTAACCCTTCAAAAAACGGATATTATGCCCTGAGGAAGGACATGGAATAGAAACGCACATTACCGTTAATTTCCAACTGTTTGCATTATTCCTCCTATTTCTATCCGTATTCGGGCGAGTTTGCGTATATTTGTAGGCAAAGTGTCATCTGAATGAAAAGTCCGGGAATCTTGTTCTGTGGAAAATCAGGTTTTTGCCTGCTGGTCTTTATTGTTATGATATCCCTGTGCGGGTACCAGGCTGCTTTGGCGCAAAATAAATACGCCGTTGTTATCGGGATTGGTGATTATCCGGAGCAGTCTGGATGGAAGGAAATAAGCGGGGACAAAGATGTGGACATGATTGTCCCCATGCTTTTGCAGAATGGATTTGCCAGGGAAAATATCACTGTGCTTGTAAACACTGAAGCTACAAAGTCCGCTATCCGCAATGCTATCTCAGATCTGGCCGGAGTGTCCGGAAAGGGCGATATTGTGTATATACATTTCTCAGGTCACGGCCAGCAGGTCACAGATCTGGACGGGGATGAGACTGACGGGTACGATGAGGCTATAATCCCTTATGATGCTGCATCAAGATACGGACTTGGCGGATATAAGGGCGAAAAGCATATACTGGATGACGAATTCGGCCTGTGGCTTGAAGGACTGAGGATGTCAGTGGGCAGGAAAGGTTTGATTCTTGTCGCCCTGGATGCTTGCCATAGCGGGGACGCCACGCGTGGAAATAATAATAATGAAGGCAAACATGTCAGAGGCACTTCTGAAATTTTCATGATTCCCGATTCTTCCGGACAGGATGACGCCTGTATGGCGCATGCCTGCGATACAGAACAGAATGTCCGCAGAAATGTGGAGTGGATCTGTATCAGTGCCTGCAAATCTTATCAGAACAATTATGAATACAAATCGGAGACAGGCTATTGCGGAAGATTGTCCTGGGCCATATCCAGAGTCATGAGGCCAGGAATCAGATTCAGCGAGTTTGTCAATGCTCTCAAAGATATGTATGGTTCGATGCCTCTGCCGTCTGGTCTTCCGCAGGATCTGGATGTGGATGCTCCTGAACAGTATGACGTACTATTATTTTGATTCGGAACCATGAGAAGATTGGATGACAGCGGGCTTGTCGCGCTTATTAATAAACAAGGTGAAAAGGGGCTTGACGTTATGTACAGGCAGTACCGTGGCGAATTTCTCAATTGGGGCCGGAGCTATTTCAGGACATCGGATAATCATGCGTTAATCGATCTTTATACTGACTCATGCCTCAGCGCGTATGACAATGTGAGGTCCGGTAAGTACAGATTGACTGAAAATGCGGGGTTTAAATCATATCTTTTCAAGATAGCCGTGTTTAAATTCAAGAACAGGGCCAGGGGGCTGGCCAATGATCCGATAGCAAATTCTGTCGCGGATTTCTTTGAAAAATTCGAAAAGAAAATCAATAATGCCGATGCCCGAACTGTCCCTGAGATGTTTCCTCAGTATGAGAAGATAGTGGATGACAATGAAATAGACGAAACCAGGAAACACAAGGTGAAGATTGTGAGGGAGGTAGTTTTTTGCGAAATGACCGAGCCGTGCAAGAGCCTGCTCAAATATATTTATTATGATAAGCTGACCGGAAAGGATATTACCGCCCTTATGCCATATAAAAATACGGATACGGTGAAATCCCAGGCTTTGAGATGCAGGCGGAAACTTGCTGAAGTGCTCAACAGGAAATTTAAAGATGAAGGATTGTTATGAAAAACGAGAACACTGGGACAGGCCTTGAGGACAAAGTGGACAGGTATCTGCTCGGATATATGGACGCAGAGGAGCGCTCTGCGTTTGAATCTGAAATGTCTTCTGACGCAGGTCTTAAAGAAGAGGTTTCTGTACGTAGTATGGTCATAAGTGCTGTACAGGAAAGGGCCAGGCTCCGGGAAAGGCTTTTGGGTATAGAGTCCGGTATCCGCAGGCGTAGAATAAACAGGATTTTTGCCCCGTTCTCATCTGTTGCTGCGGCAGTCTGTATCATATGCGGGTTTTTTATTCATGACCGTAATGTGCAGAATTGCCTTATGTTGGCTGACAGTTGCCTTTCCGGTGAATTGGTTCCCCCGTCCCGCGGCGGGATTGATCTTGACCCTGTCGTCAAGGCGATAGAGGAAGAGAATTTTGATGAGGCACACGCTTTGATAAAGCAGCTCCGCGAAGAGCCCGTTCCGGAGTTTGATTTGTCGACAGAGACAGGCAGGGGATATCATATGCAGTATCAGTTTGATATGCAGACTGTTGATTATCTTGAAGCGATAACTTATATAAAAGAAGGAAAGCCTGGAAGGGCAAAAAGAGCGTTGAAGAGGATTTCTTCATCAGATACATCCTATTACAATGAAGAAGCGAAGGGATTGCTGGATAAGCTGCAGTAAAGCAGGGCATTTGGCAGTATACATATCGCTGCTTTTTTCCATTCCAGTATTTTGCGGTCACAGACTGTCGGCGTCAGATGATACGCTGTCCTCAAGTGCGAAGATGGAAATCGCAAGGGCAATGCACGAGGCAGGAAGATACTCTCTTGCCAATAAGATGTACATTGACCTCATCAACGAATTCCATTCTGCTCCGGACCGTGTGGAACCAGATCTGTTTCAGGAGTTTGTCCTGCAGCATCTGGAAAACTTGGTCGCCATGCACGCATATGACAATGCATCCGGGCTGATCGGCGCACCTGTCCAGTATACCCCTGAAGGGCAGGTCCGGCATACTGTACTGCTGTCAAGGCTGGCCAGGTATGTGCCGCAGGACAGAAGTTGGGACGGGATATTGCCGTGGCTTTATCATGCAGACAGCACAGCATGTGCGCTTAAGGCCGCCGGATATGATACCAGGTGTCTGGAACTGTCTTTGCTGAATGAGATGGGGGCTGTGTACGGATGGCTTGGCAATATTGAGGGCCTGCTGGTTGCTATCAGAAGGATACAGTCTTTGGAATCTTTTGACCCGAGCTCCCGGGAATGGCCGTCGGACGCCTATCTGCAGTTCGGATTTTACTTGATGTCTACGGGCCAGCTTCAGGAGGCCAAAGGCATATTTATTTCTGTCCTGACCAATAAGGTACTGTATGACCTGACGCACCTTTATGAGCCGTTTATCCCGTATGTGGTCCTGTGCAGACTGACCGGAGATAGTGATGCGGCTGTCAAGGTAATGGACATATTGCTGGATATTATAGATGTAGGCATGTCACAGCAGGGGGTCATGATGTCCGGAAGGCAGTTCGTGCATTATTTCAGGGAGAATCTCTATCTGGACATGATGTCTTTCGTGTCGGAGTATTTCCCGGATGAGTGCAGTGGGGTTTTCTATGATGCCGTATTGACACTCAATAATTTACGTTATGGCGTAAGGATGGACATGCTTTCGTATTGTGACACTTGCCGTTCAGAGTCTTTCCGTAAAATATACAATATTTCAGGTCTTTCTTCAGGCATATCTTCGACAGATATGCTTATAGATTATGCTTACGCTGAGAATATCATGTCCGGGACAGCCGGAGGGAAACTGCCCGTCAGATCCCATAGATATTCGTGGAGAGATGTGCAGCTGGCTCTGGATAAGGATGATGCGTCTGTGGAATTTGTACAGGTTTCAATCGGGGAACCGTACTTTGCCGCTCTTGTTATCAGGAATTGGTATGACAGACCTGAATATGTCAGGCTTTGCAGTACTTCTGACCTGGAGGCTGAATGTGGGGGAGGTGTGGATTTGTACAGGAACCGGGGTGAGGAAGTATATGAAATGATATGGAAACCGTTGGAACCATATCTGAAAGACGCTGAGGATATTTACTATTCCCCTTCAGGTATCATGCGCACAATTAACATGGATGCAATCCCTTCTCCGGATGACGGCGGGCTGATGTCAGACAGGTTCAATATGGTTCTTCTCAGCTCCACAGCCCGGCTTGCAGACAAGGAACGGTCTCCGATGTCAGATGAAAGTATCCTTCCTGACAGCTGCCGCGTGCTTATGTATGGCGGCCTGGATTATTATCCTGACCCTGATGAATGGAGAGAGGCTGTCGCACCGTGGAAAAAATATGCAGGAAGCCCTAATTATATGTTTGACAGATCTGTCTTCCATCTGGAAAAACTGTTTGATTCGGGCCCGGATGATGTCGGGACCGACATTGGATATCTTGAAAATTCTTATACTGAGGTGACAGAGATAATGGAGACAGTCGGCCCGTCAAAAGTGCTTTTAAGGACAGGTGTCGACGGTGTCGAAGAGGACTTCAGATATGACCATGATGCCGGTATAATCCATATTGCGACCCATGCCTTCTATTGCTCTGAACAGGAAATCGCTGAGGACGGCAGGCTTGCGGAAGTGGATTTTATCCCGGTTTCTACAAATGAGGCCTCGGCGATGAACAGGTGCGGACTTGTTTTCAGCGGGGCCGGGAGTTCAGCGGAAGGGAATAAGCCGGAGGGTGTGTGCGATGGCTTTGTCTATGGCGCTGATATATCTGCCCGGGATTTCAGGAATGCCGGCCTTGTGGTCTTGTCCGGATGCAAGACAGCGTCCGGGGATGTATATTCCGATGGGATATATGGCCTGCAGAGGGCATTCAGGTATGCCGGGGCGGGAGCGTTAATTATGTCGTTGTGGAATGTGAATGACAGGTCTGCCGCTTTGATGATGACTTCATTCTATAGATTTCTGATGAACGGAGACTCCAGGCATGAGGCGTTCAGAAAAGCCAGGGCTGCTGTGAGAGAGGAATTTGAAGATCCATATTACTGGGCTGCATTCATCATGCTGGACTGAGAGGCGGATGTGGGAATTCAACCAGGGTCACAATGTGTATTTTCAGAAAAATGGATGCCCGGGAATTGAGCCTTGCATGGATCCGGGCCCTCTTCCGTAACGCTGATACAATCATCTGTAATATGTATACACAAGGCCGGAATGTTTTTAGGTAATTTTGCAGTCGGTAAAGAAAAAGAATATAAGGAAACAGATGGAACTTAATGAATTCAAGGAACATGTACGGCACCGTCGGATACTTGACACCCGGGAGATTTATGAATTCATGGACAGAATGAGCGATGAGGCCCGGAAGATAACATTCTCGCTTAATGCGGCTTATCATGACCAGGAGGAAGTGCGTTCCCTCCTTTCGGAGCTTTTCGGGTATGAAGTCCCTGCCACTCTGAAAGTCTTCCCTCCGTTCTATACGGATTTCGGGAAAAACATTCGGATAGGGGAGAATGTGTTCATCAATGCCTGCTGCCACTTCCAGGACCATGGCGGGATAAGTATAGGAGACTGCTGCCAGATAGGGCATAATGTAGTCTTCGCCACTCTGGACCACGGGCTCGGTCCTGACGACAGGAGGAAAATGCATCCTTCGCCGATCGTTCTCGGCAGGAATGTATGGGTGGGGTCCAACGCGACTATCCTCAGAGGGGTCACTGTCGGAGACAACTCTGTGATTGCAGCCGGGGCCGTGGTCACAAAAGATGTCCCGGCCGGATCTGTTGTCGGTGGTGTACCTGCAGAAATCATAAAAAAACTGTAAAATTTCTATGACGTATGCGGTGCCAGGAAATTATGGTATTACCTTTGTGCCGCTAGAATGCAAATTACAATGGATATGGAAACTATAAGGGATAAGGAATTCGGAGGCGAACGTCCGCTGTTCGCTTCGCATGATCTCCGTCTGGAGAATGTCGTTATTCATGCCGGGGAGTCAGCCATCAAGGAATGCAGCAACATCGAGGCATCAGGATGCCGTTTCGAGGGAAGCTATCCGTTCTGGCATGTGCACGGCTTCAGGATTGACAAGTGCTTTTTTGATGTGGGAGGCCGGTCCGCCCTCTGGTATTCGGACCATCTTAAAATGACCGATACCCGTATTGACGCTCCGAAAATGTTCAGGGAGATGACGGACATAGAGATCGAGAATGTGGTCATGAATGATGCCGACGAGGTGTTTTGGAGATGCCGGAACCTGGATATCAGGAATCTGGTGCTGCATGGCGGGACGTATCCGTTCATGTTCTGCGAGAATATACGTATTGACGGTCTTGAAAGTGACAGCAAATATGTGTTCCAGTATGTGAAGAACGTGGAGCTCCGTAATGCGAAAATCACCACCAAGGATGCATTCTGGGAGGTGGAGAACGTGACTGTTTATGACTCTGAACTCAACGGGGAATATATCGGGTGGCACTCTAGGAACCTCCGTCTGGTGAACTGCCATATTACAGGGGAGCAGCCGCTGTGCTATGCCCATGACCTGGTGCTCGAGAACTGCACGTTCGGGCCGGACTGTGACCGGGCCTTCGAATATTCTTCGCTCGAGGCTGACATCCGTGGCGGCATCACCAATATCAAGAATCCGATGTCGGGGCATATTGTTGCGGATTCAGTCGGCTCTGTGACAATCGATGAGAACATCAAGGCTCCGGCTGACTGTGTCATCGAGGTGAGGAAAAAATAATCCGGCAGTTCCAGAGTTTAGTCTATGGCATACGATTTCGACAAGATTAATTTAAGGCGGGGGACCAACTCGTATAAATGGGACAGCGTCCGGGATCCTGATGTGTTGCCTATGTGGGTAGCCGATATGGATTTCATGACATCCCCGTCGATAGTGGACGCCCTGCAGCGCAGGGTGGCCCAGGGAATTTTCGGGTATACCCATGTGCCGGATACGTATTACGAAGCTGTAAGGGGATGGTTTGCCCGCAGGCACGGGTGGGCTCCGGAAAAGGAGTGGATGATATATACTTCCGGTGTCGTGCCGGCTCTGTCAGCGGTAATCAAGGCCCTGACTGTCCCGGGGGACAAAGTGCTGGTCCAGACACCTGTATACAACTGCTTTTTTTCGTCCATAAGGAACAATGGATGCGGAATAGTCTCAAACTGCCTGGTGGCGGAAGGCTCTGACGGAGCTGCTTCTCAAGGCACCGGAGGCTTTACCTACCGTATAGATTTTGATGACCTGGAGTCAAAGGCCGCAGACCCTTCTGTCAAGGTCATGCTGCTGTGCAACCCGCACAATCCGGCAGGCCGCGTGTGGACGAGGGATGAGCTTTCCAGGATAGGGGAGATATGCATACGCAACGGTGTGACAGTGGTCTCTGACGAGATACACTGCGAGCTTGTATATCCGGGACACAGATATACACCGTTTGCTTCTGTGTCTGAAGATTTTCTGGAGCATTCTGTGACATGCATCTCTCCCAGCAAGGCTTTCAATATCGCAGGCCTGCAGATAGCGAACATCATAGCATTCGACCCTGACATTAGAAGACGGATAGACCGTGCCATAAATATAAATGAGGTCTGTGATGTCAACCCGTTCGGTATCGAGGCTACTGTGGCGGCATATACGGAGGGGGGACCTTGGCTTGAAGAGCTGCTTGTTTATCTGAAAGGAAATTATGACTGCTTCAGGGATTATTGCAGCCGTAATCTGCCGGATTTCCCTGTAGCGGAGCTTGAGGGGACTTACCTTGTCTGGATGGACTGCCGCAGGCTTGGTATGGCTTCCGGGACACTGGAGGAAAAGCTGCTGTCCGAAGAGAAGCTGTGGTTGAATGCCGGGACAATGTACGGAGATGGCGGAGAGGGTTTCATGCGCTGGAACATAGCCTGCCCGCGGCTGGTCATGCTTGATGGCCTGGCCAGATTCCGGCGTTTTGCTGACAGGAGGATATAGCCCGGTCAGATTTGCAGGGCGCGGCTGAAGAATACACGGCACATCTCTCTCGAAATGTCTTTATGGGAGAATGTGCCTTTTTTCATGTCACACACATAGAGCCTGTCAATAAGTGACAGGTATAGAGTGCTGTAGCTTCTTTCCAGACCTTTCTGCAGATCGGCTGTATACGAGAGGGTAAGTCCGACCTCATCTTCTGAAAGGTGATCCTTGCAGAAGACATAAAGGCCGAAATTCCTGAACTCGCCGTAGAATCCGGAATTGACCTTTCCTACCTTGCTTGCTATGATGCGCTTCAGCGGCTGCGCCAGAGCCCAGTAATTATACTCCACAGCCCCGATGTATTTGCCCCCGCGCAGACCATATGCGTAGCCGCTCCTGATTATGTTCCTGAAATCATCCTGCTTTTCCTCTTCATTTTCATCCGTATCGTCATCAGGTTCGATCACTCCTGCCATTTCCAGCAGGAGTGAATCTGCTACGGCCTTGTTTTCTTCCATCGCCCTTGTGACCTCAATCCCTATTGAATGGTCAGGTGCCTGGAGATCCGGCCTGTCCTCATTGACCAGGGATGAGTATTTTTCCCCAAGAAGAGTCTTGAGTGAAATCATGGCGTAACGCTCAAAAAAGCATGTGTCGAATTTTGTCTTTCCCATATGTACAGTATATCCTGTGTCCTCCCTGTATAGGGATATTCCCTGCTAATTTACAAATTAATCTCTCTCCTATGGCGTTTCGCGCACTTGTAGCTGGATGTTTTATGGAAATATTTGATCTTCAAAGATTTGTTAATATTGCCCTTTCCCAGGCGTGCGAGGCGGTCCTGATAAGACATGCGGCCCGGGATTGGCAACTTATGGGAATTTTCACGGACAGTTATAAAAAAAATGAAAAAAAATAAGATTACGTGATTTTATTAACAAAAAATTACTATCTTTGCAGTCCTTTCATCAGAGAATGTAAGGTATCTACCATATGCGGAAATAGCTCAGTTGGTAGAGCATCAGCTTCCCAAGCTGAGGGTCGCGAGTTCGAATCTCGTTTTCCGCTCCCTTATTATCAAGCAGTTACAGAGATGTGACTGCTTTTTTGTTATGATGAAATCGGGCTGTTTTGGTGGTTGAAAATGCACTTTGTGTAAGCAGATGTGTAAGCAGTTTTATCATGCTAACTATTTCTGTAGAAGTAATTTGCTACAAAGTTCGTCCACTTCGTGACAACACTTATCCATTAATGCTTCGTCTGACACAGCACAGGAAGCGAAAGTACATCTCTCTCGGAGTATCGGTAAAGGAAAAGGACTGGGACTTCAAGAAGAACCAGCCAAAGAAATCCTGCCCAGACAGAGAAGCCATTGTCAAACTCATAAGCGACAAGGTATCCTAATGAGGACGAGGATTGGGACAGAGGGGCCATTTATCTGCTTTATTTTATGGGTAGAGACAGCAGGAAGAAGAAATTAGATTGCTTATATATAATAACGTCAGTTCGACGAATTTATGTTTAACAATATTATCCTAAAAATCAACATTTTACCGTTTATGACCGGAATCCGTCACACTGACGTTAATGATTAAACTTGCGTTTAATCATATAATCTAATCCCCAGTCACTTCGTGACAGCCCCTTGTTAAGGGGCGCCACCCCCTTCCTTCCCCCTCGCCGGGGGACCTGTCGCAGGCCACAGGCCTACTCCTTAATAGGTAATTCGTTGTAATTTAATGAATTAAATTCACCGAATTCACGTTATAATAGGTGTGATTTCCAGATAAGGTGGAAATTGCATACCCATTATCCGATTGACTTCCAAATCAAACTGGAAATTGAAATGGAAACTATGTCTTTAACTATACCTGTAAACAGCCAAATCAAGTCGGATTCATACCTTTATATATACCTGCTCTTATACAGTACAGGTAAAGGACACGAACAGAGTATCTATTCCAAAGCACCCTGCTATGTTATCTGGGGAAACCAGAATCCAATTCAACGCAAGACCAGTGTATGGTAATCCAACAAGTACTATTTTATATAGAATCAAATTAAGACAGTTTTTTGACCCAAAAATTATATCTTTGTAAGGATTGACATGAAACATTTTTCTTGCGGTATGAAACATTTTGCATTTTTGCTGGTGATGGTGTCCGGGATCCTGGCATCATGCGCCGGCGCACCAGAGGAATCAGCTATGACAAAGAATGAAACAATCGAAAATCTGATGACGCGCCGCGCCATCCGTTCCTACCAGGACAGGATGCCTGAGATGGAACTTGTCGAAAAGGTCGCCGAAGCGGGGACCTATGCGCCTACAGGCATGGGACGTCAGTCCCCGGTTATAGTCGCCGTGACGGACAAGGCTGTCCGCGACCGCATCTCCAGGCTGAACGCCAGGGTGATGGGCTCTGACAAGGACCCGTTTTACGGGGCTCCCGTGGTACTGGTGGTGCTCGCCGACAGGAGCGTCCCTACGCATGTGTATGACGGGGCGCTGGTGATGGGTAACATGCTGAACGCCGCCCATGCGCTCGGGCTCGGAAGCTGCTGGATACACCGCGCCAAGGAAGTGTTCGACAGCGAGGAAGGCAAGGCCCTTCTGAAGGAGTGGGGGATAGAGGGAGACTACGAGGGCATAGGGAACTGCATCCTCGGCTATCCCGCCGGTGAGTATCCTTCTCCGGCTCCGCGCAAGGAGGGTTATGTGCGTTTTATAAAGTGACCGGGGGACATACGGGATGATGAAGAAGTTCTTTTTGCGGCTTGCCCTGGTGCAGGCCGTTGTCCTGTCCATGGCTCCGGCCTATGGGCAGAAGGTCCTGGAAGATATCCGGGATGACGTCTACAAGGCCGGAGGAGTGTATTACCACTACGTGTATGACGCACCTTGCGGGACACCTGCCCCGAAAGGCTATGAGCCTTTCTACATAAGCCATTACGGAAGGCACGGATCAAGGTGGCTTTCCAGGGAGACGGACTATTCCGCTGTCAGGGAAATGTTCGCTGAGGCTGACAGCGCGGGCATCCTGACCCCTTTCGGGAAGGACGTGTATTCCAGGGTGGAAGAAATATGCGACGATGCGGCCGGGAGGGCAGGGGCGCTTACCCCGCTCGGCACCAGACAGCACAAGGAGATAGCAGGCCGGATGGCCGAGGCTTTCCCCCAGGTGTTTGAGGGCGCCGCCAGGATCAATGCCTCTTCCACCACCTATCCCCGCTGTATACTCAGCATGGCGGCTTTCTGCGAAAGGCTGAAGGAAAAGAATCCCGGACTGCAGATAGAAAGGGCATCGGATCTGCGCACTACCCGTATACTCAACTTCTTCCACAATGAGGCCAATCCGGAGATATGCGATGACTTCAGGCGTTTCTCCAGAAGCGGGAAATGGCTTGCCGAATATCGCGGCATGGCTCCGGAATATATCCTTACTGACCGGCTGACGGCATGTCTTTTTACTGACAGCGGTTTCTTCGCTCCATCACGGACTTCGGATTTCGTACACGGGCTTTACCGCCTTGCCGTCAATGTGCAGAGTACTGAACTTCAGGGAAAGGTGTCCTTGCTCGACATTTTCACGGACGAGGAGCTTTATCTGCAGAATATTTATGACAATTACTATTTCTACGTGCTTGACGGGCCTTCGCCGGTGAACAAGGGAGCCGCGGCATATTATGCCAGGATCCTCCTTGAGGACATAATCCTGAAAGCGGATGAGGCAATTGGCGGCTCCGGGGTGTCAGCAGACCTCAGATTCGGGCACGACACCAGCATAATGCCGCTCCTGACACTGCTCCAGTTCCGTGAATTCGATTTTGATGAAGCAGGGACAGATCCAGCCTCTGTGGCGGAAAAATGGTCCGTATACCGTCTGACACCGATGGCAACCAACATCCAGTTTGTCTTTTACCGCTTTTACCGCACTGCTGCCGGGGATGCGGATGCCGGCGCTTCAGATGTACTGGTGAAGGTCATGCACAACGAACATGAGATGCATCTGCCTGTCAGGGAATACTCCTGGCCGTATTACAGATGGCAGGACGTGAAGGCCTTCTACAAGGCATATATCGGCTCCCTGTCATATCCGGAAGGAGGTATAGGCCAGTGACCTTCATGATTTTTGGAGAAAACCCGGACAGTTTTCTCCACGGGAAAGTATATTTGTCCGTAATTTTAATCAGTATTGCTTATGCGTATTATCGGAAACCTGCTGTGGTGGATCTTCGGAGGGCTCGAGGCTGCCATAGGCTACTTCACCGGGAGCCTGGCTTTGGCTGTCACTATCGTGGGCATCCCTTTTGCCATGCAGACATTCAAGATCGGTATTCTGTGTCTGTGGCCTTTCGGCTCCGAGGTCCGGAAGGGTGATTCCCCGGCCGGATGCATCCGCATCCCGCTGAATATCATCTGGGTAATATTCGGGGGCCTGTGGGCGTGGCTCAACCATGTATTGTTCGGTATCCTGCTGTGCATCACTATAATAGGTATCCCGTTCGGCAAACAGCATTTCAAGATGGCCGGTCTGTCGCTGACCCCGTTTGGCCGCGATGTGCAGCTCAATATCTGAGACCAATATGATGAAAGACGTGGACCCCAAAGGGACATCCAGGGCGTATGCGTTCGGGATGTGGATGGATGCGCCGATGCCGATGGTCACATTCATTAAGACGCTTGATGTGTCGCGGCTTGTAAGGATGTGCAGGCGTAATGGGTTGAAATTCAATATGCTGATGCTCTGGTGTGTGGCCCGTACCTGTGAGAACCATGACATTACAGACCGCATGGTCATTGGGACCTCCGCCCTTGCCCGCTACGATATAGACGGTGCCCACGCCGCCCGTTTCCTCGAGAGGCTTCAGAAGGAGATATCAGGGCTGAAGGTGTAGTCAGTACAGGCATCCGAAAAGCCATAGCGGTATCCTGTTGCCGTTCCCTCAACAGCCATAACAGGGCCGCCCTGTCAAGCCAGTATAGCATTTGGAGGGTCTGGTCCCGTGAGCTTGTTTATTTTTACTGCAAAATATATAAAAAGCACTTTTATGAAAGTGTTGTCCATTTTTCTTTTTCCTGATTCCGCAAAGATAGAGGAATATTCCCACAGGAAAGGTCTGTAAAAGATTTTTGAGAAAAATTTAAACAGCTTTTGAACAGTTTCTTAAATTTGGGGCAGTAAAAAGTTTTCTGATATGGGAGATTTCATGTCATATCTTTGAAAAAATCAAGACAACTTTCTAATTTGCACAGTCGTTCAAATAAATTTGCCTGATTGCGATGGAAAAGATACGTTTCGGGGTCGTAGGGACCAATTTCATAACCGACTGGGTGATAGCCGGGGCCAGACAGGACAGACGCTTCTCTCTTGATGCGGTCTGCTCGCGGCGCAGGGACACTGGGGAGGCTTTCGCTTCAAGGCACGGTATTCCCAAAGTGTTCACATCACTGGAGGAGATGGCATCAAGTCCTGATATAGACGCCGTCTATATCGCTACTCCGAATTCCTGCCATGCGGAGCAGAGTATCCTGTGCATGTCCCTGGGGAAGCATGTCCTGTGCGAGAAGCCTTTGGCTTCCAATGCGGAAGAGGCCAGGCGGATGATCCGGGCCTCGGAGAGATACGGTGTGGCCCTGATGGAAGCCATGAAGCCTGTCCTTACCCCTAATTTTTCTGTACTGCGCAGGGCTGTGGAGCATGTAGGGACTGTCCGCAGCTATTTCTCGTCGTTCTGCCAGTATTCGTCCAGATACGACAGGTACAAGGCGGGGGAACTCCCTAATGCTTTCAACCCGGTTTATTCCAACGGCGCACTGATGGATATCGGCGTATATACTATCTATCCTATGGTCGTGCTGTTCGGCATGCCCCTTGAGGTGAAGGCTTCAGGGCTGCTTCTGCCATCCGGGGTTGACGGGCAGGGGAGTGCCGTGTTCAGATATGAGGGGATGGAGGCTTCAGTGATGTACTCGAAGATTTCGGATTCATTCCTCCCTACGGAGATACAGGGCGAGGAAGGGACCGTCATTGCCGACCGCATCGGCTCCATCGGCAAAGTCACGTTCATACGGCATGCGGCATCCGCCTCCGGCGGGAAGGGACGCCGTCAGGAGCCGGAGGACATCACGGCTGCGTCCGGTATGGACGAATATTACTACGAAGTGGCCGAGTTCATGGACCTCATACAGTCCGGCAGGCGTGAGTCCGCTGTAAACAGCCACCATAATTCGCTGTGCACCATGCTTATTATGGATGAGATCAGACGTCAGACAGGGGTAGTCTTTCCCGCAGACGGTGTATCCCCGGTTGAAGGCCGTGACGGAACGCGTCCGCAGTCGCAGACAGGCTCTCAGGCCCCGGACTGCTCCATCCGCTCCATTTGACACCGTTGCAGGGAGGCTGTCCTGCGCGGGGAGCCGGGACCTGGACAGGACGGATTCCCTCAAGGGGACGTGCACCGGCATCAAATATATCTTCCTGTGATGCTTTCAGGGCAAGCCTTTATCTGTTCTGGGGTGCCGGTGGCGACGATACGTCCTCCTTCGGAACCTCCGCCGGGGCCCATGTCTATGATGTAGTCGGCGTTGCGTATCACATCGAGGTCATGCTCTATGACAATGACTGTCGCACCGTGGTCGACAAGCCTCTGGAAGACCTGCAGAAGAGTCTGTACATCAGATGGATGCAGCCCGATGGTGGGCTCGTCGAACACGAATACCGAATCCTCCTGGCCCCGCCCCATCTCGCTTGCGAGCTTGAGCCGCTGTGCCTCACCGCCAGAAAGCCCCGGGGTCTGCTCCCCGAGTGTCAGGTATCCGAGCCCCAGTTCCTGGAGCACCTGCAGGCGCTGCCTTACGGTCTTAAGGTCATTGCATGCCGCCAGGGCATCCGACACGTCCATGTCCATCAGCTCAGGCAGGGAATAGAACTCCCCGGCGGCATTTTCCCTGCGTACAGTATATGCCGCCCTGGAATAGCGTGAGCCTCTGCAGTCTGGACAAGGTATGTCCACATCCGGCAGGAACTGCACATCCAGGCTTATGACACCTGTCCCGTCGCAGGTGGGGCAGCGGAGCTTGCCTGTGTTGTAGGAGAAGTCCCCGTCCCTGTACCCGGCCTTTTTCGCATCCGGGGTCTTTGCGTAGACCTTGCGCAGTTCGTCATGGACATTGGCATAGGTAGCCACGGTAGAGCGGATGTTTATCCCGATAGGGGAGGCGTCTATCAGCTTGACCTGCCTTATCCCATCCGCTTTCACATCCTTTACATGCCCGGGGAGCCTGCTCCTGGATATAAGGGACTGGAGACCGGGTATGAGGCTTTCAAGCACAAGTGTAGTCTTTCCTGACCCGGACACACCCGTCACGACAGTCAGGCATCCTTTCGGTATGTCGACCTCCAGCGGCTTCACCGTGTGTATGGCGTCCGTGGACAGGTGGATCATCCCTTTCCCGTACAGGACCTCATGTGCTGCCCGCTGGCGGACACCGGTACCTTCTTTCCCGGAAAGGAAAGGCCCTATCCTGGATTCAGGAGTCTTTTCAATATCCTTTATGGTTCCTTCGGCAATGACCCTGCCTCCTTTGGATCCGGCTCCGGGACCCATTTCTATCATATAGTCCGACCGGGACAATATCTGGATGTCGTGGTCCACAAGCACGACTGAGTTCCCGTCTGCCACCAGGTCATGCATCACGCCTGCAAGCCCTTCGATGTTGGCCGGGTGGAGTCCTATGGACGGTTCGTCAAGCACATAGAGCACCCCGGTGGTGCGGTTCCTCACCGCCCGTGCGAGCTGCATCCTCTGCCTCTCCCCTGTGGAGAGGGTCGAGGCAGCCCTGTCCAGACTGAGGTATCCTACGCCCAGGTCCAGAAGCCTCCTGGATGCGTCAAGGAAGGACTCGCAGATGTTTACCGCCATCGGCCTCATCTCCTCCGGCAGCGTCTCAGGGATGCCTTTCACCCAGCCCACCAGCTCCGTAAGTGTCATCCCGCATGCCTCTGAGAGGGGGATTCCCCGCACCAGCGGAGCCCTTGCCGCCTTGGAGAGCCTTGTACCCCCGCAGTCCGGGCATGGCTCTGTCTTGAGGAACTTCTCCACACGCTTCATCCCTTTTTCGTCCTTGACTTTTGCCAGGGCGTTCTGGACAGTGTAGACGGCATTGTAGTATGTGAAGTCGAGCTCTCCGGCCTGGTTGGTGTTCTTTGACTTGTAGAATATGTGCTTTTTCTCCGCCGGGCCGTGGAATACGATGTCCCTTTCCTTGTCCGTCAACTGGTTGAAAGGGATGTCGGTGCGCACTCCCATCTCCCTGCACACATCTGTCATGAGCGACCACATGAGGGTGTTCCATGGAGCCACCGCCCCTTCGTCTATGCTCAGGGTCTCGTCCGGGACCAGGGTCGATTCGTCCACAGTACGTACAGTCCCCGTGCCGTCGCATGTGGGACATGCCCCCTGGCTGTTGAAGGACAGCTCCTCGGCTGACGGGGCGAAGAAATGCTCCCCGCATTCGGGGCACACCAGTTCCAGGCCCGCCGCCACATTCAGTGACGGCTGCAGATAGTGCCCGTTGGGGCATCTGTGGCTGGCCAGGCGTGAATAGACAAGCCTCAGGCTGTTGAGCAGTTCTGTCCCGGTGCCGAATGTGCTCCTGATACCTGGAATCCCGGGCCTCTGGTGCATGGCCAGTGAAGCCGGGACATACAGCACTTCGTCCACATCGGCCCTGGATGCCTGGGTCATCCTGCGTCTGGTATATGTGGAAAGGGACTCAAGATACCGCCTGGAGCCTTCTGCATACAGTACGCCGAGGGCCAGGGAAGACTTGCCGGACCCGGACACCCCTGCGATCCCGACAATCCTGTTTAGAGGCACCTCCACATCTATATTCTTGAGATTGTGTACCCGGGCCCCGTGTACTATGATTTTGTCAGGCTTGTCCATAAGACCTCCGCTTTATTTCCCGTCTTTCCCCTGCGCTTCTTACAGGGAATCCTCAGGATTGATCATGTCACAGTTCCCTCTTTCGGATTGCAGTGGCACGTTTTTTCTCACTATGTCAATGAAAATCACTATGATGAACAGGCAGGCAGCCATCAAGCTGATATACTGCCATCTGTCCATGAACTCCAGCAGGGAAGCATCGACCGGGAGTGCTTTCAGGGCAGGCAGCTGGCTTATGATGACAGATGTGCCGTTGTTCACTGCATGCATCAGAATGGTGAGCTTCAGCGACCCTGTGCGGTAGTAGACGTAAGCCAGAAGTATTCCTGTCACGAAAGCCGGCACAGCCTGCCACGGGTTCAGATGTATCAGTGCGAAGAACAGGGCGGATATCACCATCGCCCATGCAGGATGCACTTTCTGGAGCAGGCCCCTGAGGACCATCCCCCGGCACAGCCACTCCTCGAATATCGGGGCGAATATGACTGTGGATACCACTGTCACCCACAGCGGACCGTCCTGCATCATCTGCTCGAACATTGTCTTCAGCTCCTCCGGCATATCCGGCAGGACCGACACTACAGGGTCAGTGATAAAGCTGCACGCCCATGTCACCACGGTCACCATAAGGGCCATACCCCATCCTTTCAGGTTCCCGAAATGGCTGCTGTCAAGTGCGTATCCGGTATCGAAGAACTGGTTCCTCCTGCTCTGGTATGAGGCATACCACATCGGCGGCAGGAACATCACAGGATAGGATATGAGCATACCGTAGTCAGTCGCTGTCCGGATGTCTGTCATGAATGTCAGCAGCAGGATTAGAAGATTTCCCAGACATGCTCCTGCAAGCAGCATCAGGAGCAGCATCAGCACCCCTCCTATTCCCGGGAGGTAAAATGAGTAACTTGAAAGAAGGTCGTATGACCTTCTGCTTGATTGGCGGAAGAATTTTGGCATAGGCCTGGAATGAATTTCTGTTTTGAAGTCAGCCGGACAAAGAGGAGCGGCCCAGAAGGTGGATTTTCAAGGCTTGTGCAGACGGAATCATGCATAAAGCAGAAAATACCCTTTTGAGTCTTCCTCCTGTCACCGTTATTAATAAAGTACAGGTCTGCCTATTTGTTGTATAAAGGCGCAGGGTATATGCCTTTGTCGGCAAATTCCTTGAACTTGGCCACTACCCCCGGCCTGTCTTCCTTGAAGGTCACTCCGAACCAGTGCGAAGGAGTGGAGAGCAGCTCTGTCTTCGCGCTTCCGTCCTTTATCATGCAGTCTATGGCGTAAGGGATGTAGAACTCGGCCTTCAGCTCGTTGATGTTCTTCACGATGAAGTCTGCGAATATCTTCTCGCTCTTCTCAAAGTAGTCAGGTGTGAATCCCCACATGTTCATGGATGCGAGAGCCTTCCCGTCCAGCTCGACCTTTTCGCCCTTGCTGTCGTTACCGTATACTTTCCCGTCCTGGGCCTTGGCGATGTTGTGATGCTCCTCCACGTGTGTGAGGATATGGCCGGCGTCAGCCTTGCATATCCCTCTGGATACACCGCCGGATTCAGAAAGCGTGTGGTCAAGCTCGAAGCCGATCATGCAGTAACGTCCTGTGGAGCCCTCATGCGCCCTGAGCCAGTCGGCCAGGATATGGAATGATTCCTTCCCGTAGTAGTCGTCTCCGTTTATCACCGCAAACGGCTCCTTGATCACATCTTTGGCCATGAGCACCGCATGTGCCGTCCCCCATGGCTTCTGTCTCTCCGGGTTGTATGAAAGCCCTGCAGGAATCTTGTCCAGCTCCTGTATGACGAACTCGAACTGAAGAGGAGAGCCGTCAGTGCACTTTACATGGCTGTATTTTTCTTTTACAAGCTGTTCGAACTGGTCTTTGAACGAGCTCCTCACGACATAGACGACTTTCCCGAATCCGGACTGTACGGCATCATAGATTGAATAGTCGATGATGGTCTCTCCGTCCGGACCGAGCCCGTCCATCTGTTTCAGCCCGCCATAACGGCTGCCCATGCCGGCAGCCAGTACAAGTAATGTTGGTTTCATAATTATGCGTATTGAAAATGTTTTACATGGCTATATGACAAAAATCTTCCAAAAATAACTATTTTTGCGCAGAAATCTTTAGCATTTTACCACAAAGTGAACAGACTCGGGAAAATATTCCGCGGACCTCATGGGGGCTTTTTCAAATTCGCCGCCTTCGTCACAGCAGTTTTTCTCCTGCTGATATTCTTCAAGCCCGGCACCAATGTCATCAGATGGATACGCTCAGGGATGGAGATCCGCCGCCAGGAGAAGCAGATCCGCCAGTACCAGGAAGAAATCGGCCGGATGGAGCAGCGCATAAGGATGCTCACATCCGACCGTGATACACTTGAGGAATTCGCCCGGGAGGAGTTCTATTTCGCCGAGCCGGGCGATGATGTCTACATCATTGAGCCGTAGCCGTACCTTCCGCAGGGAAGCCTCCGCCTCCCAGGGCCCGGTACAGGTCCGCCTGGAGCTTCATCCTTTCTATCTCAAGGTCAATATAGGATTCGCAACATTCGAAATAGTCCCTGTCTGCCGCCAGCACTTCCAGATACCCTATGAACTGCATCCTGAAAAGTTCGTTGGCACTTGCCGTCGCCTTTTTCCCTATCTTCATCTCCTCTTTCTTCACGTCTATGCGCTCCCGGATGTTCTCGCTGCTTTCGATCAGTCCGCAGACTTCCGAATAAGCCTTGACCACCGTCTCCTTGTAGTTGTTGACAGCCATGTCCCTGCGGACAAGGGCATCTGAATATTCATTCCTTATCTTGCCTGCATTGAACACAGGAGCAGTCAGTCCTGCCGCAATCTCGTATGCGAGGGAGGCCGGGGCAAGGAACAGTCTTCCTATGTCAAATGCGTTGAAGCCGCCTGCGCCGCCGAGCCTGAGCCCCGGGTAGAATGCTTTCCTCGCGGCTTTGATGTCGCAGTCGGCTGCCGCAAGCATCATTTCCGCCTCCTTTATGTCAGGGCGGCGTGTGAGCAGCATGTCCGGGACTCCTGTGTCGGAAAGGTATTCCATGTCACGCAGTTCATAGAAGTTCCTCCGTTCGGTGTGTTCAGGCAGACGGCCGGTCAGTATGCACATAGCCCGCTCAAGAGAGGCAGTCTCGTTTTCATTCTCGAGCAGTATGCCTTTGAGTTCGATCAGCCTGGACTGGAACTGGTCTACAGCCAGCTGGGTGATTTCCCCTGCGTCCTTCAGGTCTTCGGTAAGTTCGCAAGACCTGGAAATGAAGTCGATGGCCGCCTCTGTGATCTGGCGTTTCATGTCCAGGTCCACCAGGCTGAAATACGTACGCGCAATCTCCGATATAAGTACCGAACGGGCGAGAGAGGCTGCCTCAATCGAGGCCATCCACCGGCTCAGGGCCGCCCTTTTCTTCTGCGTCACCTTGCCCCACAGGTCGATCTCCCAGCTGAACGACACACCGATCCCGAAATCCGGGTAAGGGTCAGGGATGTGCCTGCTCTTGTCCAGGTCAGGGGTGTTGGTGGTGGAATTGCCTACGCCGTCCATTGTATATTCCCCGAATCTTTCCAGCCCTGCGGAAAGTCCTGCAGAGACGGACGGCCAGTATCCGAGCCTTGCCGTTTTCAGCTCGTTTTCAGCGAGCCTGATGCGGTTCATGCAGTTGAGGAAAGAGAAATTCCCCTCCAGTGCAGTCCGGATGTGCCTCTGCAGCAGTGTGTCAGGGAAAAACTCAGTCCAGCTTACATCGGCTACAGTAGTGGTGTCCGTCCTGGATGCCGCCGGATACCTCTCCGGAAGTTCTACAGAACTGTCAGCCAGTTTCGCCGCAGGAGCGCAGGCTGCGGACAGAAGGACGGACGCCAGTATCGCGAGTTTATTCATTGTCTTCATCTTCTTCCTCCTTGTTTTTGGTGAATCTGCTGCCTGCCTTCTCGAAAATCACATACAGGCCTGGGATCAGGAACAGTCCGGCCAGAGTCCCGACAAGCATGCCGCCTGCAGCCGCAGTACCTATGGACCTGTTCCCCAGGGCTCCTGCCCCGGATGCGAATATGAGAGGTATAAGTCCGCAGATGAAAGCGAACGATGTCATGAGAATAGGTCTCAGACGGCTCACTGCCCCTTTAAGTGCGGCTTCTGCGGCAGGGATTCCTCCGTGTCTGCGGAACTGTGACGCCATCTCGACAATGAGGATGGCATTCTTGCCGAGGAGCCCTATCAGCATGACCAGTGCCACCTGAGCGTAAATATTGTTCTCTATCCCTGATATCTGCAGGAAAAGATATGACCCGAACACTCCTGCCGGAAGGGAGAGTATTACCGGGAAAGGAAGGAACACGCTCTCGTACTGGGCTGACAACAGGATGAGTACAAACAGGAGACAGATCCCGTATATCATCATTGTCTGCCCTCCGCTTTCCTTCTCTTCCCTGGTCACCCCGGACCACTCGATGTCATATCCGCGCGGAAGATAGTCCTTCGCTATCTCTTCGACAGCCTGGATCACTTCCCCGGAGCTGACTCCGGGTGCGGCCTCACCGGTGATGAGGGCGGAAGTGAACATGTTGTACCTGGTGATCTGGCTCGGCCCGTAGACCCTTTCCATAGTCAGGAAGTTGGAGTACGGGACCATCTGCCCCTGCGCGTTCTTCGCGAAGAAGCGGAACACATCGTCAGGGTTCATCCTGTATTCTGGGGAAGCTTGCAGCATCACCTTGTACATCTGCCCGAATCTCACGAAGTTGGATGAATAGAAACTTCCGATATAGCTCTGCAGGGTCTCCATCGCCTCGTCTATGCTGATCCCCAGCTTGGCCGCCTTTTGCAGATCCACTTTCAGCATATACTGCGGGAAATTCGGATTGAATCCTGTGCTGGCACCTTCAATCCGAGGGTCGTCTTCAAGTTTCCCGAGGAAACCTTTTATCACATTGTCCAGATCCTGGAACGACCCGGAAGTCTTGTCCTGAAGCCTCAGTTCAAAGCCGCTGGCATTGCCGAACCCGGGGACAGTAGGAGGAAGGAAGAACTGGATGTCGGCATCTTTTATATGGGACACCCTTTCCTCGTAGTCCTTCATGAGCTCGTACACTGTCTTGTCCCTGTCTTCCCACGGGATGAGGTTGATCATTCCCATCCCGAAACTTGCCCCCTCTGTCTCGGTCATGAGACTGTAGCCGGCAAGGGTGGAGATGTTCTCGACCTCCTCAAGGGGAAGCAGTTCGGCCTGTATCTTGTTGAGCGTGGCCTCGCTGCGTTCAAGAGTGGCGCCTGGTGGGGAGTCGACATTGACATAAATCATACCCTGGTCTTCGTTAGGGATGAATCCTGAAGGAAGGAACATTGAAATGACAGCCACTCCTGCCACGGAGAGAATGAACGCCAGGACGGTATATCTCTTTTTCCTGAGGAACCGCTCCAGGGAGCGCGAATATGCACCTTCAAGGGCTTCATACTTCTTGTTGAACCATCCGAAGAATCTTGACAGGAGGCTTTTCCTTTTCCCGTTCTCCTTCTTCCTCTTGATCAGCAATGCACACAGGGCTGGCGAGAGGGTCAGCGCATTTATCCCCGAAATGATGATGGCCACGGCCAGCGTCAGCGAGAACTGCCTGTAGAATATACCCACACTTCCCTTCATGAAGGCCACAGGAATGAACACGGCTGACATCACAAGGGTTATGGATATGATCGCCCCTCCGATTTCCTGCATGGCAGCTACGGAGGCCTTGAACGGCGAGAGCCCCTGGTCGTGCATTTTCACGTGCACGGCTTCCACGACCACTATCGCATTGTCCACCACAATACCTATGGCAAGAACCAGCGCGAAGAGTGTCAGCATGTTGATGGAGAAGCCCAGTGCCTGCATGAAGAAGAATGTGCCTACCAGGGAGACTGGTACCGCAATCGCCGGTATCAGGGTGGAACGGAAGTCCTGAAGGAATATGAATACCACCAGGAATACCAGCAGGAAGGCTTCTACAAGGGTCCTGAGCACAGAGGATATGGATGCGTCGAGGAAGCGTGAGACGTCATAGGAGATGTTGTAGTCCATTCCCGGGACGAAGCTGTTTTCCTTGATTTCCTTCATCTTGGCCTTGATGTCATTGATTACTTCGCGGGCATTGGACCCCGGACGCTGCTTGATCATGATAGAGG
>JADIMB010000070.1 GCA_017694995.1 Candidatus Cryptobacteroides faecavium
CCTTAGGCTGTTCCTGCCTTGCCTGACGGGCCGGCCTGTTCTCTTTCCTCCGGTCCCTGCCGCCGTCCTTCCTGCCGCCGTCCTTTACAGCAGCATCCTGCTTCTGCGCCGCATTCCCCTTCTGTCCCTTGCCCTGCCTGGACTTCTTTTTCTTCTTGCGGGCTTCATCGAACCTAGTGATACTGTCATCCCCTACTGCGGACACGAACTCAGGGGCCGTGACATCCGGCTCGGTCTTGAGGGACTCCGGCTTCTCCCCGTTCCTGTTCATGATGATGATTTCCCTAACATCAGCGGCAGGAAGTGCGAAAAGGTTTGCAAATGAATTAGGGTCATATGAGAAATACATCGTCTCCTTGAGGATGTCGGTCTTCATCAGGAAAGCCTGGCCGTCCTGGAATTCCAGAGGTCCGGTGACTTTTGGTATCCTGGTCTGAGCATCCAGATATGCTGCCGTCTCGTAGTTCAGGCAGCATTTCAGCTTGCCGCACTGTCCGGCAAGCTTCTGTGGATTCAGCGAAAGGTCCTGGCATCTTGCAGCTACAGTGGATATTGACTGGAAGGCGGAAATATAGTTGGAGCAGCACAGCTCCCGTCCGCAGACTCCAAGTCCTCCTATCAGCCCGGCCTCCTGACGGGCACCTATCTGCTTCATTTCTATCCTTATGCGGAATTCCTCGGCAAACACCTTTATCAGCTGGCGGAAATCCACCCTGCCGTCCGCAATATAATAGAAAATGGCCTTGGTCCCGTCCCCCTGGAACTCCACATCGCCGATCTTCATCTCCAGCCCGAGCTCCTCCGCTATCTGACGGGCGCGGATCATCGTCTCGTGCTCCCTGGCTATGGCTTCCTGCCATTTCTCCAGGTCAAACATCTTGGCCTTACGGTAGATACGCTTGAACTCGGCTGTCTGGGGGTCGATCTTCTTCCATTTCATCTGGCGCATTACCATAGGGCCTTCAAGGGTCACTATCCCCAGGTCATGTCCGTTGGCGGTCTCCACTATCACCAGGTCCCCTGTCTTTACAGTCTGTCCTGACTTGTTGACATAGATGCCCTTACGGGTATTCTTGAACCTTACCTCAAAATAATCCTTGGACTGCTCCTGTGACACTCCCGGAAGCCAGTCATACACTTCCAGCTTGCAGCATCCCGGACGGTATGCACAACGGAGGGCCCCTTCTTCATCCCTCTCGACTGAGCAGCCCCTGGAGCAGTCAAAACTCTTGATCTCGTTATCTGTATCCATAAAATCAAATACTTAAATAAATACGGTCAGCCAAGTCGCAGAAGACAATCTTCGCATTGACATTCCTGTCAATCAGCGCCGAGCTCTTGTCCAGCTGACCCAGTATCCTTTCGCAGAACGCAGGGCTGCACCATGTGGCCGCCATACAGAAGAAATCGCGTTCCTGCGGCTTCATATTGGCCAGTGAGTCCATATTCTGCTGAATCATATATATTTTCCGGAGACAGTCTCCGGAAAAGGCACAGAATGCCTTCTGTTTTTCACGCGAATCCAGGGCGGCTATCTGCTCTGAAGACTCAAGCACCGACAGCAGGTCCCTGCCGTGGGCGGCCCTGAGGATATCCGAGAAGATATCCATGTAGGCGCCATACTCCTCAGTCTCAGCGGCATCCCTCAGGGCAACCCCTATACTTCCCCCGGAAATATTGGCATATACTTCAGCATCATTCGCACTGAACCCGAACCTGCCGCAGAGGACCTGGCGCACCTCCTGCTTCGCGAGAGGAAGCACACGGAAACTCTGGCATCTGGAAGAAATGGTCTGAAGGACTTTCTCCGGGGCGTGCGTAATGAAGATGAAGACTGTCTTCACCGGAGGTTCCTCCACTATCTTCAGCAATCTGTTGGCCGCCTCGGCATTCATCTTCTCCGGCAGCCAGACCAGCACGCATTTGTACCCACCTTCCACTGAGGTGAATGAAAGCTTCTCCAGTATGTATTTGGCTTCCGCCACCGCGATATTGCCTAATTTGTTCTCTGTCCCCAGAGCCTCATAAAGCTGGCTTTCGAGAAAATAAGGATTCCCGAGAGCAAGTGTCCTCCACTGGGGAAGGTACGACTCTGATGTAGGCCTGGAAGACTGTGAAGCCTTGGACCCGGAACTGACAGGGAAAATGAAATGAAGGTCAGGATGGATGAGCTTTGACACTTTGTTGCATGAAGGACATTCCCCGCATGAATCCCCGTCATGCCTGTGCGGGCAGGCAAGGTACTGCACATAGGCAAGCGCCAGGGCAAGCGCCCCGCACCCTTCGTTCTCATACAGGAGCATCGCATGGGCCACCCTCCCGGTATCCGCCATGGACACCAGCGTCTTCTTAACTTCCTCATTGCCTATGATATCCTTGAATCTCATCTTGTTCCGGATTTTCCTGCTGACTGTGTCATTTGGACCGCGCCCCTACATAACGGGCCACTTCAGCGAGCTGTCTGCGGTAGCATGAATCGGGAAGGACATCCAGCGCACTGACAGCCTTCTCAATATATTCCCCCAGCCGCTTCTCGGCGTAGGCGACTCCGTCCTGCTCCTTCACGAAATCAATTATCACATCCCTGTTCCCCGGATTCTCGTGAATCGAAGAGACAAGTCTCCGGATTCCGGCGGCTTTCTCAGCGGAGACAGACTCCAGCGCCCCGAGAAGAGGAAGGGTGATCTTCTGCTCCAGGATATCCACACCCACAGGCTTTCCCACCTCCGGGTCCAGCGAATAGTCAAATATGTCATCCCTTATCTGGAAGGCAAGCCCCAATGCGGTGGAGAACTCCACCACAGCCTCCTCCATCTGCGGGGTGGCATTGACCGATATGGCAGCGGAAAGGGACGCCGAGACGAAAAGTGATGCGGTCTTGTTGTAAATTATGCGTATATAGTCATCTATCCCCGTGTCTCCAGTGTCCGCCTTCTGGAGCTGGAGCATCTCGCCCTCGGCCAGGTCTGAAAGCGTCTTGGAAAAGATGTGTATCACCCTGTCCCCGTGATTTGACGCCGAGAGGATAAGGCTCATGGCCTTGACGAGCCAGTAGTCGCCCACCAGTACAGACACAGAAGGCCCCATCAGGGAACGGATAGTGGGAGAGCCTCTCCGCTGGTCACTGTTGTCCGCGACATCGTCATGCAGAAGGGTGGCATTGTGCAGAAGTTCCGCAGCAGCCGCATACCGGCAGCTGTCATCCACAGCCCTGCCGTCTGAACATGCCATCGCTACAAGCATCGAGATCAGCGGCCTGAGCTGCTTGCCGCCATGCGAGAGTATCCTCCCGTTGATATTCTGCAGGAGGACAATGTCAGTGGCGAGGGAATCATTTATATATGACTCCACTCTCTGCCACCTGTCGCCAAGCATCTTCTTTAACTCTTTAGGATCCATCTGTCTCTATCCTTTTTTCTCTATCTGGTCCAAAATCTCTTCCGGTGTCCTGCAAAAGGCTATCATGGCCCTGTGGCGCGGCTCAAGCATCCCCGTGTCCACATAGTGGTCCAGCAGGGCCTCAAGCGGCCTGTAGAAGCCTCTCCAGTCCAGGGCGAATATCAGTCCGTCATAGAACCCGAGCTTCTTCTGCGTAAGGGTCTCCACAAGTTCGTCCAGAGTGCCTATACCGCCGGGCAGGGCCACTGCGGCAATACTTCCCTTCCTCATCAGGGCCTGCCGCTCGGCCATCGTATCCGTCCAGTGGACCTCCGCCAGTCCCGGAGCGGCAATCTCCGCCATGAAACGCGGAAGCACCCCGACATGACAGCCTCCGCATGAGGCAAGTTCACGGTCTATCTCCCCCATTGTCCCCTTTACAGTGCCCCCGGAAACAATGGTATATCCACGCAACGAAGCCGCACGGACGAAATCACGTGCGACTTTGTTGTACTCATGATCTATGATATCGCTTGCCGAACAGAAGACGGCCAATTTACCATGCATCAGACTTTGTTTTAGAAAAGCAGTGAAACGGTAAGTGTGAATCCCCCCAGGTTGTGCCCTCTTGAAAAGGCCTCCCTCATGATACCCACGAGAGACATGTCCGGTTCCGAGGCATCATCCCTGGTATAGAGTGAACCGAAATTCCAGTTGTACCGTCCTATCACCTGGAACTTCCATATCTCGATGCCGACTCCGACACCCAGTCCGTATTCCCATCTGTTGAGCTCGGACCAGTCGTTCTTCACCGGGTCCGAAGGGCGCAGGTTCTCGATATAGGCATCCATCCTGTTGTTGAGCCCGTATCCGATATAAGGAGTGACATCCAGGAACGGACGGAACAGCAGCAGGTCCGGTCCCCACTGGAGCGACACAGGAAGCTCCAGGTAGCCGATAGTGAGGTCGCTGGTGTTGGTGACCTCCGCCCCGGGTATCACGTCACCCAGTTTCGCGCCTTTGACATGATACATCAGGGACGGCTGTATGGACAGCCCCAGAGGAAGCTTCAGCTGGTAAGTGACCCCGACATGGTACTTGTTCATGGTACTCCTGTTGAGAGCCTGTCTTTCAGCATTGGAGAAAGTCATTCCTCCTATCACACCGAAACGCCCCTGGGCCGAAGCGTCAAAGCCTGCAGCGGCCATCAGGAAAACAGCCGCTGCAAACAGTGCCAGTATTTTCTTCATCGTCTTCATGCTCCGCTTGACATCCCTACAGTAGAGAATCCAGCTTGGCGGCAAGCTCCGCCTTAGGAGCTGCACCGACTACCCTGTCCAAAAGCTGTCCGTCCTTGAAGAAAAGAAGGGTAGGGATATTCCTTATACCGTACTGGAAAGGGACCGTCTGGCACTCGTCCACATTGCATTTTGCGATCACCGCCCTGCCCTCATATTCGGAAGCGAGCTCCTCGACCACAGGTGCGATCGCACGGCACGGGCCGCACCATGTCGCCCAGAAATCCACCATCACAGGCTTGTCTGCAGCAAGTATATCTTTGAAATTCGAATCAGTTACTGTAAGTTCCATAATTGTCTTGTTTTAAAAATGTTCATATAATGCAATAAGATAATCCGTCTAGAAGATTATAGCGAGAGATACTGTATAGCCGCTGAAATTGGACTCGTCGAATATATTCTTGAACTCCTGCTCGGCGAATCCGGAGTTGACCAGGTCGCCCAGGCTCCAGTTGTACTGTCCCGTTATCTGGAAATGGCGCCACAGCTGTATGCCCAGTCCTGCGCCTACCCCATATTCAAACCTGTTGATGTTCTTCCATCCGTAAGTCTCGCCCCTGGCGTCCTTCATGTCCTTGGAGATGGCATACCCTATGAACGGGGAGCCCTGGAGGAAGACACGGAACCTGTCATCAGAAAAACGCGGGCCCCACTGGATGTTGACCGGTATTTCAAGGTAACCGAGCCCGAAGGCCTGGTTGCCAGTATTCCTGCCCATGTCCACCTGGCCGCCCTTCACATGGAAGAGGAGCTCCGGCTGGATGGAGAACCACAGGGGCAGGTCGCACTGTACGGCTATACCCGCCTGGTATCCGAGGTTGGTCTTCACGTCCTTCTTCGGATCGGAAAAATTCACACCGGCCTTCACACCGAAATGCTGTGCCCTGGCCGCCTGCGGGATGCACATTGACAGCACCACCGCTGCAAGTATAATGTAAATCCTTTTCATTTCTTATTGTTTAGAATTACTCAATTTGCAAATATAACGAATTTTTCCTTTTATACAAGATACGACACCCGCGGCCCGTATCAGACAGTCTTTTCCACAGGCCAGACAAAGGCCCTGATCCCCAGCTCCGGGGTGAGGGCGTCCTTTTCCCTGATGTCCTCCAGGAGAGGATCCACCCTGGTGTCATCGACAAAAGCGAGCACCGCGTTGTTCAGTGTCGGCCAGGCATGGTTCCCCAGATGAGGCTCCCCGTCCCTGGAGCCACGGCCCTGAATGTCTTCCCACATGGTGTAGCCGCGGCATCCGTTGGCTTCAAGGAGCTCGACTATCTCGGCGTAGTACGCCTGGTTGTATGCTATGAATATCGCTTTCATTTCTTTTCCTGTTGCGGTTCTGTCATTGTTTTCTTCAGGCGGCGTTTTTCCTGCATGGTGGCGAACGAGCAGTATATGGTAGGTATGAGCACCAGGGTCACAAGCGTGGAGACCGTAAGCCCCCAGCAGACAGTCATGCCGAGCGAGCGCCACATCTCGGAGCCTTCCCCCTTGCCGACCGCCAGCGGCACCATACCCAGCACGGTAGTGAGCGTGGTCATCAGGATAGGACGCAGACGGGACCTGCCGGCAATCACCACCGCATCGGCTATGCTCTGGCCCCGTTCACGCAAGAGTATGGTGTAGTCAATCAGCACGATACCGTTCTTCACCACTATTCCCATCAGGATGATGATGCCGATCATGGCCATAAGCCCCAGCGGTGTCCCGGTGATGGTGAGCCCCAGTATCACACCGGTAAGCGCGAACGGGATGGAGAACATGATCACGAACGGGCTCATGAAGGACTCGAACTGCGAGGCCATCACGATATACACCAGTATCACGATGAGTATCAGCAGCATGAACAAATCCGAGAATGTATCCTGCTGGTCTTCTATGTCTCCTGCGATGACCACGGACAGCTCGGACGGTATCTCGGTCTCCCGTATCACTTTCTGTGCGGAAGCATACACGTCACTCAGGGCATAGCCGTTGCCCACGACCGCGTTCACGGTGACAGTCCTCTCCCTGTTCTTCCGCTCTATGGTAGGAGGAGTCATGTCCTCCACCACGGCGCCCAGGTCCTTCACCCTTATCCCCATTCCCGCAGGGCTGTAGACCATTATGTTCTCTATGTCCTCGACACTTGTCCTGAACTCTGGGGCATAACGGACCCTGATGTTGTACTCGTCGCCGTCCTCACGGTAGAACGACTGGGTGGACCCGTTGATGGCAGCATTGACATAGGAGGCGGCCGTGGTGCTGTTCAGACCGTTGACAGCCAGCTTGGTCCTGTCGAAGTCCACTTCGTACTCCGGAGTGTATTCATCACGGCTTATGGTCACCTGCGAGGCGTTCCCCTCCGCCTTCATCTTTTCTGCGATAACCTCCGCCAGGCGGTCGGTGGAGCTGAAGTCGTAGCCGTATATCTCGATATCGACAGAGCTCTGTCCTCCCATGCCGCCCTCACCTTCGGTCACCTCGTATTTCTTTATCTCCGGGTAGCTGTCCAGGTCAGAGCGTATGATGTCGGCAATCTCAGTGCATGAGCGCTCACGCAGTTCCATGCTGCCGATGTTGAAGCTGAATGAGATGATGTGCGTGCCGGTATTCTGCATCGAGCCCCAGGCGTTGTCAGTGTCCGCCTGGCCGAGGGTGTAGCTGCAGACCTCCATCTCGGGAATCTCGCTCATGAAGCGGGAGTAAAGGTTCTCGGCAAACTCCCTGGTGATGTGCTGGGCTGTACCCACAGGCAGCTCAACAGTGGCTGAGATACGTCCTGAGTCGGACTTGGGGAAATACTCAGACTTGACCATCGGCCCCAGGACGGCAAGGGTGGAGAGGAAAATGACAAGCGCAGTGCATACCACCACGGTACGGTGCTTTACGGACCATGCGATGATATGGCCGTACCCCCTGGTTATCCAGTCGATGAACCTGTTCACGGGACCGAATATCGCCTTGTGCAGCCTTCCCGTCTTGGGCTTGAGCACCAGGAACCTCGAGCAAAGCATAGGCACCAGAGTGATAGCCCCGACGGTGGAGACAATCATGATGATGCAGACAATCCACCCCAGCTGTTTGAACATCACCCCGGAAATGCCCTGTATGAGGGTAAGCGGGAAGAATACGGCCAGCATGGTGAGGGTGGAGGCGATGACAGAAATGCCCACCTCCTGGGTGGCATGGACAGCGGCTTCCTTGGGCTTCTCCCCCCTCTCCAGGTGCGTGGTGATGTTCTCGAGCACCACGATGGCGTCGTCCACCACCATTCCTATCGCTATGGAAAGGGCTGACAGTGATATGACATTCAAAGTATTGCCCGTTGCGAACAGATACACCAGAGACGCCAGCAGGGAGATAGGTATGGCCAGGACAATGATAAAGGTGGCCCTCCACCTCCCGAGGAACACATACACCACCAGCATCACCACCAGGAATGTGATGACAAGCGTCTCCTTCAGGGAGTCTATACTGTTGATGATGTTCCTGGAATTGTCTATGACAGTGGTTATCTTCACGTCCGAAGGGAGCGTCCGCTGTATCTGCGCCAGGGCCTTCTTCACCCCGTTTATCACATCCACGGAGTTGGCCCCGGTCTGCTTCTGTATGACTATCTGCGCACCCTGCACCCCGTCGGTATAGGCTTCCTGGGCACGCTCTTCCTGCCCGTCGGTCACTCGCGCCACATCCCTCAGGTAGACAGCCTGACCGTCCGAATACCCCACTACTATGTCGAGCATCTCCTCGGCATTCTCGAATTCCTTCTCGACCCTGACGGAATATGTGTCGGAGCCGATGTCTATGCTTCCGCTCGGGACATTCCTGTTCTCCGAGGCGAGGATGCCTGATATGGTGGTGATGGAAAGCCCGTAGGCCTCCAGCTTGCCGGGGTCGCAGAATACCTGTATCTCCCTCTGCGGCGCTCCGGTGACGGACACGGTCCCCACTCCGGAGACTCTCGCCAGAGGAGTGGTGACCTTGTCGTCGAGAATCTTCTCCAGGGCAGGCAGGCTCTCCCCGGCCGTGGCCGAGAGGATCATGATCGGGAGGTCGTCCGCGCTGAACTTGAAGATGACAGGGATAGTGGCACCGTCCGGAAGCTCCGAATTGACCAGGTCCAGCTTGTCCCTGACATCGTTCGTCGCCACGTCTATATCCACTCCCCACTCGAACTCCAGCATTATCAGGCAGATGTTCTCCTTGGACTGGGAAGTGATGTCCTTCAGGTCGCTCACTCCGTTAAGGGCGTTCTCCAGGACTTTTGAAAGATTGGTCTCGATGTCCTCCGCGCTGGCCCCTGGATACGAGGACATGACCATTATCACGTTGGCGTCAAACTCCGGCAGCTGGTCTATAGATATCCTCATCAGAGAGAATATCCCCAGGATCGCGCAGGCGGCGAAGACCAGGGAGGTGGTCACAGGATTGTTGACTGCCTTTCTGTATATGCTCATAGATATTGTAACGTCAGTTCGACGAATTTATGTTTAACAATATTATATTAAAAATCAATATTTTATCATTCATGACCGGAATCCGTCACTCTGACGTTAGGGGGATTTCCTCCGGAAATCCTGTCTGTCTCCCCCCAGGCACCGGCCTGTCACTGCCCGACCTTCACTTTTATGCCGGACTTCAGGCGCACCTGGCCTTCGGTGACTACAGTGGCACCGTCTTCGAGACCGGAAAGGATCTCGTATGTGAAGTCCATGCGGCGGCCAGGGATGACCTTGGTGTATGTCACAGTGCTGTCAGGATTGAGCACATAGACGAAACGGTCTCCGGAGCCGACCTGCTTTACTATGGCCTCGTCCGGCACCACTACACTGCGGTTCACCCCGAATGTGACAGTGACCCTGGCATACATCCCGGGACGGAGGACCCTGTCGGCATTCTCCACCACGACCTCCACAGTAAAGGTATGGGTGGCAGGGTCTATAGTAGGGTAAAGCCGGCTTATGCTGCCGGTGAACTCCTTCCCGGGGAAGGCATCCGCAGTTATCCTCACCCTGTCTCCTGTATGCACCTTGGTGTAGTCCACTTCGGATATGCCTATCAGGAGCTTCACCGGTGTGATCTGCTCCACGGTATAGATAGGCTGCCCCATGGTGAACATGTCCCCCTTGTCATAATTCCTGGCGGAAATCACCCCATCCACCGGGCTGAGCAGGACTGTGTTCTCCAGGAGGTTCTCGTATGTGCTTCTGGAGACATTGTATTTCAGCTCCATGGCATCGAGGTCCGACTTGGACAGGCCTCCGGCCCCGTAAAGCTCCTTGAGCCTGCCGTATTCAGTGGAGTCGTTGACCATCTGCAGCCTTGCCTGCTGCAGGTTTATGGCATCCATCTCGGCCACCACCTGACCTTTCTTCACGAAATCCCCGATATCGACCTTTATGTCCTTGATCCTCATGACGGTCTGGGGCGCGATGTTATTCTTCACATAAGCCTGTACCGTGGACGTGTAGACACCTGTCTGCGGGACATCCTCCGCAAACACCTGCCTGACGGCCACGGAGGGCACTTCCTCCTGTGAGGATGCATCCGTCACGGCGTTCCTTTTACCTCCCGCGCATGAAGCCGCCGATGCGGCGAGCAGGAGCAACGTTGCAGCTTTGAGCAATTTATTATTCATAGTCCTGTCATTTTTTCGTGTGTTGCATAAGAAAACCTCCGGTGCAGCAGGCGCTTCCCGGACGGCAAGCTTATCTATTCGGCGAAGTCATGGCCGAGGGTCTGCTCCAGGATGGCCTTGGCCACAAGGTAGTCATACACGGCCTGGGAAGCCCCCAGTTCAGCCTGGGTGAGCGCCAGCCTGGCATCATTCAGCTCCAGAAGGGTGTTCTTTCCCACCTGGTATGTCTTGCTAGCTATGGAGTACCCCTTCCTTGCGGAAGCCACGGCAGACCTGGCAGCCTGGTATGTCTTCATGCTGGTCTCCATCGTCACGAGGCTCTGCCTTATGCTTATCTTCAGATTCCGCTCGGCATCCATGGTCTGGAGCTTCAGCTGTGTAGCCTGGGTCTTGGCCTGGCGCACATCATTGTACCTCTTCCCTCCGGAAAATATCGGTATGGAAAGGTTCACTCCTACATAAGAATACGGGGTCCACTGGTACTGGGAGAACTTGAAATCATTGGTCATCGCGTTGATACTGAACGAGAACGCAGCCGAAAGCGTAGGAATGTAGGCATATTTCTGCATCTTGATGCTGTGGGCCAGCTGCTCTGCCTGCAGGGCGAGCTGCCGCATGGTGGTGTTGTTCTCCAGGCTGATGGAATCGCCCTGTATCTCGGCATAGAGCATCTGCGAGGAATAGTCCTCGAGCTTCCCTGCCACATCCAGGTTCATATCCAGGTCCACACCCATCACAGCCTTGAGCTGCCACAGGGAAAGGATTACCGAACTCTCTGCATTGTAGACATCCGGGATTGCATTCGCCACGCTGGTCTGCGCCCTTGTCAGGTCATATTCCGTGGCCTTCTGAGCCTTGAACTTCTTCTCTGTCTCGTGGAGGTTGTCCAGGGCGTTTTCATACACGTCCTTGTATACCTGGAAGGCCTCCTTGGCCAGGAGCGTCCCGTAGAACGCCTGCTTGACCTGCGTCACCATGTCCAGGCGCGAGGACCTGGCCTTCTCGATGGCCATCTCTACCTCAAGCCCGGAGATCCTGAGACTCTTCCACAGCTGCGGGTTCACAAGCGGCATAGTCGCGTTCAGCCCGGCTGCCCAGGTATTCCATCTCCCGACTTCCAGGCCCTCGCTCGTGTCAGGCATGGTGAAGCCTTCCCCGCTCCCTGTGCCGTCCCCTTCAGAGGAGCCCCCTCCGGCGGTCCCCATGTCGAAATCCATGTACATGACCTGTTTCTTAATGGTCCTCTGGTAAGTGCCGGAGAGATCTATCTGCGGGAAAAGCGAGGCGTAAGTGCCTTTCCTGGCATACGTCGTCCTCTGTATCTCCTGGTCGGCCACTTTCACAGGGATATTCTCGCTCAAGGCTATCTGAAGGGCCTGTTCCAATGTTATGACCACCGGGACGGAAGCGGTGTCGGCCACAGAAAGAGTCTGCTGCACAAGCGAATCGGCCTGGGCAGGCCCGGTCCTGTACTGTGCCGATGCCTCATGGGAACACAAGGCAGATACAGCCGCAAGGCATAATGCTAATTCTATTTTTCTCATATTGATATATGTCCTCATTGTCCGGGGATTTCCCGTGAAAGTCGCAAAAATACATCAAAAAAATCTGACGGAAGCATGTGACGCTGGTCAAAAATCACATACTAATGGTCAAAATCAACAAATAATGCATATATTGCAGTCCAATACAGGAAACATGAGGGAAATTGCAAAGTTATATTCTGACACTCAAATAGTTGAAGAAAATCACATAAACGGCCTCCTCTATGGGGCGGAGCTCTGCGGGGACTTTTCGGCGGAAGCCTCGGGAAAGCCTGCAAGGACAGGGTACAACATCATCATACTGGTCACGCACGGAAGCCTTTCCTACGTCATCGGCAGGCAGGAATTCAAGGCGGAGTGCCCTGCCATAAGGGTCATCCCGTCCGGCAGCGAGCTGAACTCGGTCTCATACAGCGGAGGTTTCAGGGGATGCATCGTGAAAGTGTGCGACGAGCTGATGATGGATATCATCAGGAACAACAATCCCTTCCCGCTGGAGTCCATATACCGCCTGTACGACAACAAGCACAGCAACGTCAATATCACAAGTGACGAATGCGACACCCTGCTTGCCGACATGAGGAACATGATAGCGGCGATGGGCAAGAAAAGACACCATTTCCTCCACGAGCTCAACTACGCCCACCTTTACATCCTCACGTCAGACATAGCTGACATGATATGGAAACGTTTCGGGGACGGGAATCCGGGGCACACCATAGAGACGTCGCGTTCCGGGGTCATATTCCAGCAGTTCCTGGCCCTGCTCAGGGAAAATATAGACAGACAGCACAGCGTGACTTTCTATGCAGGGGAGCTGTGCATATCGAAACAGTACCTGTCCGCGGTGGTCAAAGAGAAGACAAAGACCACGACAGGGAAAATCATCGCCAAGGCACGTGCAGAGAAAGCTCTTCAGATGCTGAGGGAAACGGAGCTGTCCATCAAAGAGATAGCCGACCGGCTGGCATTCCCGGACCAGTCTACTTTCGGCAAGTTCTTCAAGAAACAGTTCGGGGAGTCGCCTCTCGGCTACAGGAGCAAGATCACCAAGAAAATGAGGATGGGTATCTAAAGTAACGTGAATTCGATGAATTTAATTCATTAAAATAAACTGCAAGTTAATTCATTAAAATAAACTGCAAGCCGAGAGCAGAGGACGAAC
>JADIMB010000071.1 GCA_017694995.1 Candidatus Cryptobacteroides faecavium
TGACTGAAAAAGAACTGATGAGGCTGGCTATTGGACTGTCGGTCAAGAATGTAGCAGAAGGCGGGGGGCCATTCGGCGCAGTGGTGGCAAAGGACGGGGAAGTAGTGGCGACCGGGGTCAACCGTGTCACATCGGAGCATGACCCTACGGCGCATGCCGAGGTGAACGCTATCCGTGCCGCAGCAAAGAAACTCGGGACTTTCGATCTGAGCGGCTGTGAAATATATACATCATGCGAGCCCTGCCCTATGTGTCTCGGGGCTATATATTGGGCACGCCTTGACAGGATGTTCTACGGCAATGACAAGCACGATGCCGCGGAAATAGGCTTTGATGACGCCTTCATATACAGAGAACTTGACCTCAAGCCGGAAAACCGGAGCCTCAAGTCGCAAAGGCTGCTCCCTGAAGAGGCGATAAAGGCATTCAAGGACTGGAAGGACAAGTCCGACAAGATAGAGTATTGAGAAACTGTGTAATCTCAAACTGACATTAAAGCAATGTGAATTCGATGAATTATTCATCGAATTACCTATTAAGGAGCAGGTCTGGGGCCTGCGACAGGGCCCCCGGCGAGGGGGTAGCTGGGGGAGGCGCCCCTTGACAAGGGGCTGTCACGAAGTGACTGGGGATTAAGATTGATTGGAAGGCCCTTCAGGGCCGCACCGGAGCGTCAGCGAGGTTTCCGACAGGGAAACCGAAGCAGCGCAGGTGCCGGCGAAGCGCAGCGGAGCCGCATGCCCCACCGGGGCTGTCACCGAAAGGTGACTGGGGGTGGACAGACAGGATTTCTTTCAGAAATCCTTAACGTCAGTATGACGGATTCCGGTCATTAAAGGTAAAATATTGATTTTTAGGATAATATTATTATATATTAATTCGTCAAACTGACATTAAAGTATGGTTTTCCCTCCTGAAATCTGGATACTGGCCCTGGTGGCTCTTGCGGTGAGTTCGCTGGGCTGGAAGAAATTCGTCTATTTCATATCTTTGGGATACGGCTTCTCCATAGCGGCGATGGGAGTGGCTGCAGCCTTGATTTTCATGAAGCAGCTTACCTTGCCGACGGCCCTTCTGTGCCTTCTGCTGGCCGCATACGGGTGCCGGCTGGGCGGATTCCTCCTGTACAGGGAGCTCTGCAGCGCTTCATACCGCAAGGAGCTTCCGTCTCTCACCAAGACTTCCACGGACCTGGGCGCAGGAGCGAAGATGTCCATATGGATTTCTGTGGTGGTGCTGTATGTCTGCCAGGTCTCCCCTGTCTTTTACCGTCTGGCCGACCCGCTTCCGGATGGTGGCCGGGGCAGCTGCGCCTGGGCTGTCGCCGGGGCGTCTGTCATGCTGCTCGCCCTTGTACTGGAGTCGCTGGCGGACCATCAGAAGTCCGCATCAAAGAAGGTACGCCCTGACCGATTCTGCGACACCGGGCTTTACCGCATTGTCCGCTGTCCCAACTATTTCGCCGAGATACTGTTCTGGACCGGCTGCCTTATCTCCGGGATAGGGGCTCTCCATGGCTGGCAGTGGCTTGTCGCATCCATGGGCTATGTGTGCATAGTATATATCATGTTCGGCGGGGCGCGCCGCCTGGAGATCCGCCAGAACAGGCGGTACGGTGCAGATCCGGAGTACCGGGCCTATGTATCCCGTACACCGGTGCTGCTCCCTCTTGTCCCGCTGTTCTCTGTAGAGAAATACAAATTCCTGAAAGGATGACACGGGACAGGTATGGAAGGAATGGAGAATAACGGGGAGCTCGAATTTGCCGGGAACATCGTCCGGAACACCGGTATGAATCTCTTTCTTACCGGGAAGGCAGGGACAGGCAAGACCACATTCCTGAGGGAATTGAAGGAGAAATGCCCGAAAAGGATGATTGTGCTTGCCCCGACCGGGATCGCTGCGATCAATGCCGGCGGCATGACAATCCATTCTTTCTTCCAGCTCCCGTTTGCACCGTATGTGCCTGAGACTTCCTTCAGTTCCGGCGGCGCGAGATACAGCTGCACCTTCGGGAAGGAGAAGCTCGGTATCATCCGCAGCATCGACCTGCTGGTCATAGATGAGATAAGCATGGTGCGGGCCGACCTTCTGGATGCCGTGGACAATGCGCTGAGACGCTCCCGAAACGTGTCCAGACCTTTCGGCGGGGTCCAGCTTCTGCTGATAGGTGACCTGCAGCAGCTGCCTCCGGTGGCAAGGGACGAGGACTGGCAGATGCTCAAGGAGTATTATGACACGCCGTATTTCTTCTCGAGCCACGCATTCCGCAGGACGGGATACTGCATGATAGAGCTCAAGAAGGTCTACAGGCAGAAAGACAGCGACTTCCTGCACCTGCTGAACAGTATCAGGGAAAACCGTTGCGGGGATAAGGAGCTGGAGGTGATAAACAGCAGATATCTGCCTGATTTCCGCCCGGTCAAGGATGCAGGATATATACGCCTGGTGACGCACAACTACAAGGCCCAGAGAATCAACCGTGATGAACTCGACCGCCTGCCGGGGAAGACCTTTGTGTTCACTGCCGAGGTGGAAGGAAAGTTCCCGGAATACTCCTACCCGACCGACGAGGAGCTGGAGCTGAAGGAGGGTGCCCAGGTCATGTTTGTCAAGAATGACACATCAGGGGAGCGGCGCTATTTCAACGGGATGCTCGGTGAGGTGGTCTCCCTCTCTGAAGACGGGATCGAGGTGAAGAGCAAGGAAAGCGGGGAATGTTACTCACTGGAGAAGGAAGAATGGACAAACGCCAGGTATGTGCTTGACGCGCAGACAAAGGAGATAAAGGAGGAGATAGAGGGAGTCTTCAGGCAGTATCCCCTCAAGCTGGCTTGGGCCATCACCATACACAAGAGCCAGGGCCTTACGTTCGACCATGCTGTCATAGACGCAGAAACCGCATTTGCCCATGGGCAGGCGTATGTGGCGCTGAGCCGCTGCCGCACACTCCAGGGGCTTGTGCTCAGTGCCCCGCTGACACGCAGGTCGATAATAAGCGACAAGGCAGTGGACGATTTCACTGACATGGCCAGGAAAACGGGGCCTGACGGCAGCATGTATGATTCCATGCGCAAGGCATATTTTCTGGAGCAGCTGACCGGGCTGTTTGACTTCAGCGAGGTGTCCGCGAGCCTGAAGAAGTATGTGCGGATGGCAGAAGATGCATTCAGCGGCATTTATCCGCAGCAGATGGAGCGCTACAGGAAGGCTGTGGCCATGTGGGACCGTGATGTGGCGGAAGTGGCGGGCAAGTTCAGGCTCCAGTATACGCGCATGTCCGGACAGTCGGAAGACTGCACCGCCGACAGTGCGCTTCAGGAGCGCATCCGTGCCGGCGCCGGGTATTTCATGGAGAAGCTGGAGTCCGCCGCTGACCTGTTCATGGACACTGCCATGACACCTGACAGCAAGGAGACTGGGAAGAAACTCCGGGAGCAGGTGCTCGAGACGGAGACTCTGCTGTATGTAAAGACCGCCCTGCTGCGCTCTGCCGCGGAGGAAGGGTTCGACATTGCCAGGTATCTGAAAGGCAAGGCTGTCATACCTATGGATGCAGTCCGCATCGTGAAGGAGAGGATGAAAAAGGCGGCTGCGAAAGCCGAGACTGCCGGGAAGAAGGGAAATGACGGCGCCCCTTCCGACATCCTTCATCCGGAGCTGTACAGGCGTCTGGCGGAGTGGCGCAACGCCGAAGCCTCCTCCCTCGGCGTCCCTGTCTATGTGGTCATCCGGCAGAAGGCGATGATAGGTATTTCCAATTTCCTGCCTGCCAGCAGGAAGGAGCTTTCGGCCATACCATATCTGGGGAAGACCGGCATAGAGAAGTATGGCGACAGGATACTGGAGATAGTGGGCGGATATCTCCGCGAGAGCGGCGGAGACCCGTCAGTTTCCGAGTGACAGAAGAGGATTTGCAGGAAAAAACAGGTTTCTGTTGTTTTTACTGTTTCTTTTGCATACATTTGCCCCCTGTTACAATAAATCTCTCAGGGCAGGGTGTGATTCCCTACCGGCGGTGACAGTCCGCGACTCCCTGGAAAGCAGGGACTGAATCGGTGGAATTCCGATACCGACGGTATAGTCCGGATGGAAGAGGGATGGGGGAAGGCTGCATATGCGCTTTCCGCCCGTGAGTGTCGCGCAGACATTGCCCTGAGTACATGCAAGTACCCGGGTTTTTTGTTATGTGGAGCATCGAAGACAAGAATTTCATGAGAATGGCGCTGCGGCTGGCTGAAAACGGCAGGGGCCATGTTAATCCGAACCCTCTGGTCGGGGCTGTCATCGTCAAGGACGGACACCCCGTCGCGGAAGGCTGGCATAAGAGATACGGAGGTCTGCATGCGGAGACGGACGCGCTCGCTTCATGCAGCACGGATCCTGCCGGGGCCACGATGTATGTCACGCTCGAGCCTTGCTGCCATTTCGGGAAACAGCCCCCCTGCACTTCAGCTATCATCAATGCCGGCATATCCAGGGTGGTGGTCGCCATGACGGACCCGAACCCGCTGGTGGCAGGACACGGGGTGGAGATACTCAGGGAAAACGGCATAGAAGTCTGCACAGGACTTCTGGAGGAAGAGGCCAGATATCTGAACAGGGTTTTCATCAAGTACATCACTACCCGCCGTCCTTGGGTCACTGCAAAATATGCCATGACCCTTGACGGCCGTATAGCCTCATATTCAGGGGATTCCAGATGGGTGTCATGCGCGGAGTCCAGGGACCTGGCACACAGGATGCGTGGAGGACATACAGGTATCGCCGCCGGTATAGGGACTGTGCTTGCGGACGACCCTATGCTCAACTGCAGGGCCGCGGGGATGCGCCAGCCGGTGAGGATAATCGTTGACTCCCGCGCATCCATGCCTGAAACCTCCGCTGTGGCCAGGACAGCCGGGGAGTATCCGGCAGTCCTGGCGCACACTCCGGATGCGGACCGCGGAAGGCTCGCGGCACTGGAGGGTCTCGGAGTGAGGACCCTTGAGTGCAGGGCGGACCGGACAGGGATGGTGGATCTGCATGATATGCTGCAGAAACTCGGGGAGATGCAGATAGACTCGGTCCTGCTGGAAGGGGGTGCGGAACTGGACTGGAGCATGGTCAGCGGCGGGCTTGTGGATGAGTTCTATATTTTCATCGCACCTAAAATAATAGGAGGCCGCAGTGCAAAAGGCCCTGTCGGAGGGACAGGCTTCAGTATGATGGCTGATGCCATTCAGCTGGAGGTCGAGTCCGTTGTCCCTTGCGGTGAGGACATCCTTGTGCATGCGTTCCCCGGAGGAGCGGGGTGGCTGCGGGATAATGGTGACGGTAGACGTAACAGTGCCCGGACTGCATCCGGGAAGGAGGAATACAGATGTTTACAGGAATAATTGAAGAGACTGGCACAGTGAGGTCGGTGACAGGCGGAGCGGACGGCGCTGTCCTGGATATCGGGGCTTCCAGAGTGCTTGAGGGTACCAGGGAGGGGGACAGCATCGCGGTGAACGGTGTCTGCCTTACCGTATCTCCCGGCAGCGGCCATTTCAGGGCCTCTGTCATGCCTGAGACCCTGCGCAGGACATCCCTGGGCAGCCTGCGTCCCGGGTCGAAAGTAAATCTGGAGCGCGCAATGCTCTGCGGAGGCCGTTTCGGGGGGCATATTGTCACCGGGCATGTGGATGCCTGCGGACGCGTAGCCTCAGTCACCGCTGACGGGATAGCAAGGCTGCTGAAAGTGTCTGTGCCTGGAAGCGTGCTGAAATACATAGCAGTGAAAGGGTCCGTCACACTTGACGGCACCAGCTTGACAGTCAGCGGGGTAGACTCGGACGGGCTTACTGTGTCTCTGATCCCGCATACGATGGCATCCACGACATTGGGCCTGCTTCACACAGGCTCTCCTGTCAATGTGGAGGTGGATCTGCTTGCACGTTATCTCGAACGGCTTCTGCCGGGATGCGGTACAGGAGCGGAACCGTCAGCCGACGCTCCTCAGGAGAAAGGGCTTACCCTTGAATTCCTGAAGGAGAACGGGTTCTGACAATCAAGGAGCGGGTCTGAGGCCTGCGACAGGACTCCCTGCGAGGCGCAGCGAGATTGTAAACAAAGTTTAAAATAATATTATGAAC
>JADIMB010000003.1 GCA_017694995.1 Candidatus Cryptobacteroides faecavium
TTCATGTGGATTCAATAACCAAATACATTGAGAAGTATGCGTAAGTATGTAATCATAGCGTTTGCCGTTCTTTTGGCGGCAATCGCTTTCCTATCACACCGTGTCCGATCGCTCCAAACGGAGCGTGACAGGTTAGAGAACAACCAGACGGCACTAATGGAAGATGTCGAATACTATAAGACTGAATCAGGCAAATATGCCGCATCTGTTCAATCGCTGGAGTTGTCAAAGTCGGAGATACAGGAACATTGCGATGAGCTTGTAAAAACAGTTGAGGATCTTAACTTGAAATTAAAGCGCATCCAGTCAGTCGCTACGACTGCAACGAAAACGGAAGTCCCTATTAAGACAGAGGTAAGGGATAGCATAGTTTACCGTATGCCGGATAGTCTTAGATTAACTCCACTGCCTCCAATAACAATACAGCGGATTACATTCAAAGATCCGTGGGTTTCACTTGACGGAACTATTGATAGTGGCATATTCACCGGGAAAATACAAACAGTAGATACGCTCATTCAAGTTGTACACCGAGTGCCGCATAAATGGTGGTTCTTCAAATGGGGAACGAAAGCGATAAGGCAGGAGATAAGAAGCTCCAGCCCATACACCAAGATAGTTTATTCTGAATATATAGAATTGAAGCGAAACAAGAAAAAATAACTCTGTTACACATAGAACTTTTTGAGCCGTGCCAGTTGTGAAATTCGCACGGCTTGTTTATTTGGTTGGAAATGCGTATCTTTGCACCATCCGATCCGAAATCGGTGTTGCATTAGAAATCCTCTGCCGCTTTCGGGTGGATAGGGGATTTTTCATAGAAATTGCAGAAGTTCTACAATAGTTCTACGAAAATCCTAAAAAACCTCGCAAATGGTTGATTTATAAGAATGGAGTATAAGTTTCCTAAACTTTAGATAGCAGTTCGATTCTGCTCGGGACTACTTCATTAATTGTAACCTCGTGATTTTCACGAGGTTATTTTTATTTATACGGACGGCGCGGACATATGCGCCATGGGCTTTTCTATTTGCATTTACGGGTATTTATCTGTAAATTTGCAAATTAGGTAAAATTCAATTTGAAACAATGAAAAAAGTAATTGCAACACCAAACGCGCCAAAGGCCGTCGGCCCTTACTCACAGGCTATTGAAGTAAACGGTACTCTTTATGTCTCAGGGCAGATCCCTGTTGTGCCAGCTGACGGGTCCGTACCCGCTACCATTGAAGAGCAGACCAGACAGTCTCTCAAGAATGTCGGGGCTATCCTTGAGGCGGCCGGTATGACTTATGACAATGTGGTGAAGACCACAGTCCTCCTTGATGATATAGCCAACTTCGCGGCGGCCAACGCTGTCTATGCTGAATTCTTCACGGGGGACAAGCCTGCAAGGGCATGTTTCCAGGTCGCAGCTCTTCCGATGGGTGTGAAGATAGAGATAGAGGCAATAGCTGCGAGATAAGATGAACAAGAAGACTATAATCGCCTGTATCGCAGCTCTGGCCGTTCTGGCCGCAGCCGTTGCGGCAGCTGTATTCTTCCTGTATTCCGGGACAGATGACACCAAGGCGGCTGCCATTGCTTCTGATTCCAGGACCGGGCTTCTGGCTGCTGTCCCGTCTGATGCTGTGATGGTGGTTGAGTTTTCGGATTTGAAGACCGCCTGCAGTCTCCTTGCGGATTCTGCAGGCTGTTTCAGTTATTTGGCGGGAAACGGGAGAGTCCTGGAGTTCCTTGGCGATGTCGAAGCCGCCGGGCTCGGAGGCTTGAGGTCCTCAAAGACTGTCCTGTCCATGCATTATAACGGTGCGCTTGTGCCGCTTCTTGTCCTGGATGCCGGACGTGCCGGCTCTGTCCAGGACAGTGACCTGGCTGCATTCAGGTCTGAGGCCGATTCCGCCGGCCTTTCCGTGCTGCACATTGACGGTTCTTCCCTGGCCGACCCCAAGTCGTATCTTTTCAGGAGGGACATCCTGCTGGTGTCGACATCCGATGTGCTGCCAAAGTCTTCTGAAAGACATCTGGGGAAAGGTATATCTATCCTTGACTCAGATGGATTCGCCAAATGTGTGGAGACATCACAGGGCGCGGACAACACTGTTTTCGTGTCTGTCCCGCAGGCAGGGAAATTCCTCACAGGCGTAGCTGACCGCAGTGTTTACGGCTACTCTGATTTCCTGAAGAGGTTCTCCGGCTGGATCTCCCTTTCTGTCAGGGACAATGATGCCGGGCATCTTTCTATGGACGGCTCTGTGTGCTATAATGATGGAGTTGAGGATTTCGTGAATGTATTCAGGAAGTACAGGCCGTCAAAGTCATCGGCGGCGTCAATGCTCCCTTCGTACACAATATTCTTTGCCGCTCTTCCTGTAGATGACGTTTCCGCGTATATTTCCGCTTCGGATATGTTCGCTGACGGTACCGGTCAGATCGGCAAGATAGAAGCGGGACGCAGACAGCTGCAGAAAACATCTGGCATAGCTCCTGTCCAGTGGGCCGTCACTCTGGGTATCAAAGAAATAGCAGCCGCTTTCTTCCGTGCAGGGGAAAAGGTTGAGAAAGTCATTCTCATGAAAATGGGGAACAGCGGCATGAGTACTGTCTTCAAGGGTGTTGACCCTTCCTCGGGCAAGGCATCCGCACCGAAGGTATGCCGTTACTCTTATCAGGGCTTTGCCGCATCGGTGTTCGGGCCTTTCTTTTCGCTTGAAGACGAGTCATGTTTCACATATATGCATGACTGGATCATAGTCGGGAGCCAGTCTGCCGTCTCGGAGTATGTCGAGGGCAGGGCTCTGGAATACCCTCTTGCCTCTTATCTGTCGGATGCGTCAGTGCAGCCGGCCTTTTCGGGTAAAGAAGACGGGTATTTTGTGTCCTACCTGTCTCTTACAGAGGACCCGGAGGCCGTCTCGCAAGTGTTCAAGCCTTCCTATGCTTCATCTCTGACACGGCTTGCAGATGGGTACAACCATGCATCGGCAGCATTCTGCATCTCAGCTGACAAGGACGGGAAAATGAACTCTTCTGCGGAGGTCTTCAGGGTTTCAGTGACTAAGTCCAAGGCGCCTGTATTCGAGAGGGACACGGTGGTGGTCGTTCCCAAAGGGCCGTTCAAGGTGAAGAATTCCGGGACAGGGAGGATGAACCTATTCTGTCAGCAGGACAATATGTATTTGTGTCTCAAGGAAATAAGTGGCAAGGGTATATGGGGTGTGCCATTCTCTGCCCCTATATGCGGCAATGCAGGGACAATCGACTATTTCGCGAACGGGAAGCTGCAGATACTTTTCGCATCAGGAAGCAGACTGTACCTGATCGACAGGCTCGGACGGTATGTAAATCCGTTCCCGGTAGACCTCGGGAAGGATATCCTGATAGGTCCAGGCATATATGACTTCAACGGGAACAGGAAATACAATGTTATGATCCTGCATAAGGACAACACCATAGAAATGTACAACCTCCAGGGCAAGAAACCGGCGCAGTGGAAGACAATCACCTCCGCCGAGACTATCAAGGGGCTCCCGGAGGCTGTGAAGGTGGCCGGAAAGACATACTGGGTCGTCCGTACTTCAATTCAGACTCTCATATTCGGCTTTTACGGTGGAGAGCCTCTCACTGATTTCGAAGGGGACAGGATGATACGGAGCGACAGCCGTATAACACCGGGTGAAGGTGCCAGCGTAAAGGCGGTATGCTATGACGGCAAGACACATGTAATCAAATTAACATAAGTAAGGCGCATAAGATTCCTGACTTGCAAAGAATAAGATTTTATGGATAAGTTTCAATCGGTAAATAAACTCTACGAAAAAAGCTTCAGAGAAAACTGGGACAGGCCGGCCCTGTCCAACTATCAGGGAGTAACTCTCCACTACAGGGACGTGGCAAGACGTATCGCCAAGATGCATATCATGTATGAGGAGTGCGGGCTTGTGAAAGGGGACAAGGTAGCCATCTGCTCCAGAAACCAGGCCAACTGGGGCGTGTCCTTCATCTCTGCCCTTACATACGGTGCAGTGCCGGTGCCGATACTGCATGAATTCAAGCCGGGCAATATCCACCATCTTGTGAACCATTCGGAGGCGAAGATACTGTTTGTGGATGACGTGGTATGGGAAGGCCTGTCTGAGAACGAGATGCCAAACCTCCAGGCTGTCATACAGATAAACACATTCGCTTTCCTGTATGCCAGGACCAGGGAGATTACGGAGGTAAGGCAGCATCTGAACGAGCTTTTCGGGAAGAAATATCCGATGAATTTCACTCCTGAGAGCATAGATTATTATGAGGATTCCGCCGATGAGCTTGCGCTCATTAATTATACTTCCGGTACATCCGGATTCTCAAAAGGCGTCATGATTCCTTACAGGGCGCTGTTCTCGAATATCTTTTTCGCCAAGAAGGTGCTCCCTATGATAGACCATACGTCAAATGTCGTGGCGATGCTGCCTTCCGCCCATATGTACGGTATGATGTTCGAGGTGCTTTTCGAACTCACGGTAGGTTCCCATGTGCATTTCCTCACCAGGGTCCCGAGCCCGAAAATAATCATGCAGGCTCTCTCGGAGGTCAAGCCCAACATTGTCATTGCCGTGCCTCTCATTATCGAGAAGGTGTACAAGAACAAGCTTAAGCCGATCCTTGAGAAGAACGGTATCAAGTTCCTCATGAAACTTCCTGTCCTGGACCAGGTTATAATGAAGAAAATCCGCACGGAGCTTGTCAATGCGTTCGGCGGAAAGTTCGAGGAGGTCATCATAGGAGGAGCTGCATTCAACAAGGAGGTCGAGGCCTTTTTCAGGAAGATAGGTTTCCCTTATACGGTGGGGTACGGGATGACGGAGTGCGCCCCGATCATATCCTATGACGACTGGAAGACGAACCGCCTGTATTCCTGCGGCAAGGCGGCCCCTAATATGGAGATCCGCATAGACTCGGAAGACCCGGAGAATGTCTCCGGGGAGGTCCTCGTGAAGGGGATGAATGTCTTCCTGGGCTATTACAAGAATCCTGAGGCTACTGAAGCCGCGTTCACAGGCGACGGCTGGTTCCGTACAGGGGACATGGGCGTGATGGACAAGGAAGGCTACCTGTATCTGCGGGGCAGGTCCAAGTGTATGATCCTGGGGCCTTCAGGGCAGAATATTTACCCGGAGGAGATAGAATGCGTGCTCAACAATATGCCTTATGTAGTGGACTCTCTCGTGATCGAGGAGAACGGCGGCCTTACCGCCCTGGTCTATCCGGACTTCCATCAGGGCGAGCTTGACGGGCTTTCGCATGAGGCTCTGGAGAAGCATCTCAATGATTCTCTTGCAGCTGCAAACCAGGAGCTTCCGAATTACGCCAGGATAAAGAAGCTCGAGGTCATGCCTGAGGATTTTGAACGTACGCCGAAACGGAGTATAAAGAGATATCTGTATCAGAGGAGCTAGCAGGACAGATGGAGAAATTTGACCACAGTTATTTGCAGATGGCCGCAATCTGGGCTAAAAACTCATATTGCAAGCGCCGGCAGGTCGGGGCGCTGCTGGTGAAAGACCGCATGATTATCTCGGACGGATATAACGGGACCCCGTCAGGCTTCGAGAACAACTGCGAGGATGAGAACGGTGTCACCAAGCCTTATGTCCTGCATGCGGAGGCGAATGCCATCACGAAAATCGCCAAGTCCGGGAACAACAGCCTCGATGCTACCATGTATGTGACAGCCGCTCCTTGCCTGGAGTGCGCGAAACTTATTATACAGGCCGGTATCAGAAGGGTGGTCTACCGGGATGAATACCGCCTTACTGACGGTATTGACCTTCTCAGAAGAGCTGGAATTGAAGTAGAAAAAGTGGAAGACTGAAAAGATGGACAATAAAGGGAATGTCTTGTTGATTGCACTGCTGGGGATTGTCATTGGGGTGCTGCTTTCAATGACCGCAGGCAAGTTTTTTTCCGGAGACAGGAAATTTGACGGTGACTATGACCGCTGGAGGAAGCTGAACCTGATTCTTGAACAGGTCCAGGCAAACTATGTTGACACAATAGATATGAAAAAGATGACAGATGCGGCGGTGGTGGCCGCACTGTCTGAACTGGATCCCCATTCAGTGTATCTTCCGCCGGTGGACCTGGAGGAGTCCGAGACTGAGCTTGCCGGCAATTTTGACGGGATAGGCATACAGTTCAATGTCCCTAATGACACTGCCATTGTCCTTAATGTCATACCGGGCGGCCCGTCTGAGAAGGCCGGGCTCCAGCAGGGGGACAGGATAGTAAGGGTGGATGACGAGACTATCGCCGGTACAAAGACCCCCCAGGACACCATGGTGAGTCTGATGAAGGGTCCGTCGGGGTCAAAGGTGAAGATAACTGTAAGCAGGGAAGGGACCGAGATACCGTTTGAAATCACAAGGGGAAAGATACCGGTGCACAGTATAGACGCAGCCTTTATGATCAACGACACTACCGGATATATCCGCCTTTCCAAGTTCAGGAGGACGACTTACCATGAATTCGCGCAGGCGAGCGAGAAGCTTCTCGGACAGGGCATGAAGAAGATGATCTTTGACCTGAGAGGCAATACCGGCGGGTATTTCGACCAGTCGTTCCTGCTCTGCAACGAATTCCTCCCCAAGGATGCCCCGATAGTGTACATGCAGGGCCTTCACCGGAAGCGCCAGGATTTCACTGCGGACGGTAAAGGGGAGCTCCAGGATATCCGTCTTACAGTGCTGATAGACGAGTCATCCGCGTCTTCAAGCGAGATTTTTGCCGGGGCGATCCAGGACAATGACAGAGGGACTATCATAGGCCGCCGGTCGTTCGGCAAGGGACTTGTCCAGGAACCGATTAATTTCACTGACGGGTCCGGGATACGTCTTACAGTGGCGCGCTTCTATACGCCTTCAGGAAGGTGCATCCAGAAGCCGTACTCTGACGGGACCATGTATGCATATGACATTTACGAGCGCTACAAGCATGGGGAAATGACCGATGCCGACAGTATCAAGGTGGATTCAAGCGACGTATATCACACTCTGAAAGGAAGGACTGTATATGGAGGCGGAGGAATCGTGCCTGACATCTTTGTCCCTATGGATACGACACGTGCCACGGATTTCTACATAAAATGCAACAGGAAAGCCACCCAGATGCGCTTCGCTTCCGAGATGTTTGACAGATACAAGTCCACCTTGTCGCAGATAACGGATTTCGGCGAGCTCTCTTCCTATCTGGACGGGCTGCATCTTGACAGGCAGTTCCTTGATTTTGCAAAGCGGACAGACAGGATTGTCCCTGGTCCCGGTGAATGGAAAGAGACGGAAGAATACATGATGCCGCAGCTCAAGGCGCTTGTCGGCAGGTATTCCAAACTTGATGATGAAGCTTTCTACAGATTTTATCTTGATATAGACGAGACTGTATCCGTGGCTATTGGGCAATGAACCTGTAGACAATCTCGCCGGTCTGACGCGGCGGTGCGGTCCTGGAGACTGAAAACCGGGAAAGCCGTGCCGCCCTTATTGCGAAATCCCTCAGGCACTGGTCAGTGGAGGAGATTTCATCCATTACTTTTGCATTGAGGACCCTGCCGGACGGATCCACTACGATTATGACTGTCACCTCACCTCCGCCATAGCATTTGTATGCCGGTATCCTGAGGTGGCTTGCTTTTCTCCCGTCAAGGGAGTATGACAGTACCGATGGTCCGGAATACTCTTTCTCCCGGTCTTCCCCCTGGCCGTCCTGTTCTTGCCCTATCTCAACCGCTTCATCACGTGCGTCCTCTTCGATGGCATGACCCTGCCCGGAACGCAGCTCGTCTGCGAGTTTTTCCGCATCGGCGTAAAGCCTGGCTGCATCAGTGTTCCTGTCGTCTTTCAGATGGCCTGATGCGTCCACAGCTATGTTTCTCACGGTGTTTCCGTCAGGGTTCCTTTCAGGGTGTGTAACCGGGATGTCACCCAGCATTTCGTCAAGTCTTCTGCTGATGCTTTCCCTGAATTCGTCTTCCCGGATTCTGGCATCTTCTGCCTCTTGTCCGGAAAAGTCCAGCAGGAAAGTGTCAGACCTTCTCAATTCGGTGTTGATCTGTACAGCAAGCAGTACGATTATCACCGCAAGATGAGCTATTACGGTGAGATAGATGCCGGCTTTGTCGTCACTGCCGAGGTGTCTCAGTCGCCAGCGTATTTTGGTCCAAATCTTCCTGAGCATTTACTCTGTACGTGTGTGTACTATTTGTGCAGGGATTTTTCTATTGTAGCGGCAATGATGTCGATGGCCACTTTATTGTGCCCTCCCTGGGGTATTATGATATCCGCATAGCGTTTGCTGGGTTCGATGAACTGAAGATACATGGGCTTCACGGTTTTCGTATATCTCTCGATTACGGATTCCACCGTCTTGCCTCTTTCAAGAATGTCGCGGGCCATTACTCTCATGAGCCTGTCGTCATCATCGGCGTCAACGAAAATCTTGATGTCCATCTGTTCACGCAATTTCGCGCAGGTGAATATGAGTATGCCTTCAATGATTATCACTTCGGCAGGATTGACCGTTATGGTCTCAGTCTCCGACCGGGAACAGGTAATGTAGGAATATACCGGCTGTTCTATGCTTTTCCCGCATCTGAGCTCGTGCAGATGCCTGTTGAGCAGGTCGAAGTCTATGGAATCAGGATGGTCGAAGTTCACTTTCTGCCTTTCTTCCATCGGAAGATGACTTGAGTCCTTGTAGTACGAATCCTGCGGTATGACTACCACCTGCTCCTTGAGCTGCCGGGTGATAGCCTTTACCACAGTTGTCTTACCAGAGCCGGAACCTCCGGCAATTCCTATAATGAGCATATTCCGGAGGATTAGAATTCAGCGCTTTTCGGTGTCCTCGGGAACGGTATCACATCCCTTATGTTGCTCATTCCTGTCACAAACAGCAGGAGCCTTTCAAATCCAAGCCCGAAGCCGCTGTGCGGAGCAGAGCCGAAACGCCTTGTATCCAGATACCATTCAAGTGTGCTGTGGCTCATGCCCAGCTCGTTTATCCTTGCCTCGAGTTTCTCCAGGGATGATTCCCTTTCAGAGCCTCCGATGATTTCCCCTATTTTAGGGAACAGGACATCCATCCCGCGGACGGTCTTGCCGTCTTCGTTCTGTTTCATGTAGAATGCCTTGATGTCCTTAGGGTAGTCTGTCATGATGACAGGTCTCTTGAAGTGTTTTTCCACAAGGTATCTCTCATGCTCGCTCTGGAGATCCACGCCCCAGCTTACCGGGAATTCAAATTTCTCCCCTGAAGCCTCCAGTATCTTGATCCCTTCCGTGTAGGTCAGACGTACGAATTCTGTCTTCACTACACTTTCAAGCCTGGATATGAGCTCATTGTCAAACATGTCATTAAGGAACTTGAGGTCGTCCATGCAGTTTTCCAGGGCATAGCGCACAAGGGATTTGATGAAGTCTTCGGCAAGTTCCATGTTATCCTCTATCTCATAGAACGCCATTTCCGGCTCTATCATCCAGAATTCGGCAAGGTGGCGTGGCGTGTTAGAGTTCTCGGCCCTGAATGTCGGTCCGAAAGTGTATATCTCCCCGAGGGCCATGGCGCCGAGCTCTCCTTCAAGCTGGCCGCTCACTGTCAGGCTTGTCTGCTTGCCGAAAAAGTCCTGGCTGTAGTCTATGCTGCCGTCTTCTTTCCGTGGCGGGTTGCCAAGGTCAAGAGTGGTTACCTGGAACATTTCACCTGCCCCTTCACAGTCTGATGCCGTTATGAGTGGTGTGTGCAGATATACAAAGCCTTTGCTGTTGAAGTACTGGTGTATGGCAAATGCCATTGCATGGCGTATCCGCAGAACTGCGCCGAATGTGTTGGTCCTCGGCCTCAGATGTGCGATGCTTCTGAGGAATTCCAGGGAATGGCCCTTCTTCTGCAGCGGATATGTATTAGGGTCGGCTTCTCCGTACAGGTCTATTTTCCTTGCCTGTATCTCGACAGCCTGCCCGCTTCCCTGTGATTCCACAAGGTCTCCGTACACGGCTATGCATGCCCCTGTCGTGATTTTCTTCATAAGATCCTCACCGAATGAGGCTAAGTCCACTACAATCTGTATATTATAGATAGTTGAACCGTCATTGAGCGCAATGAATGATATATTCTTGTTCCCTCTTTTTGTGCGTACCCAGCCTTTTGCTAGCACTTCCTTTCCCGGCTCTGTCTTGAGCAGGTCCTTGACTTTGGTTCTTTTAACTGTATCCATTTCGTTTGTCATTATATTTGTCCTTCTTGTTCCATACACAGGATCTTTTTGCTGATGTCGGTATTGTCCATCCTCCCTGAGAATTTCTCCGCACCCTTTCCTATTGAATAGACAGGTACAGGCGCTCCTGTGTGCCCGTTTGTCGTCCATCCTATATTGGCAGACATGTTCAGGTCCTTATTGTGCTTTCTGTCAAAACTCCTGCCTTCCTGTGGAGTGTCTTCTTCGTAGACGTCCCAGTTGATGAAGTCCCCGCGTTTCGAACTGCCTTCCGGGCCTCCAAGGGCTACTCCTCCGGTCTCATGGTCCGCCGTGACGAGGATAAGTGTCTGGTCCGGATGTTTCTTGTAGAATTCGTATGCGACATCGACAGCGCCGTTAAGATTCATTATGTCACTTATCATTGACATCGTCATGTTGTCATGCGCGGCCCAGTCTATGTCGCCGCCTTCACACATTATGAAGAAAGGTTCTTCCTCTCCTATGAACTCCAGACATGAAGAAACCATTTCGCTGAGACTGAAGTCGCTCTCTTTCTCTTCCTCCACGACATAAGCCTCCGCGTCCTCTCCTTTTGAGCTCGGCTGGCAGAGTATCATCTGTCTTGCTGAATCCTTGTTTTCTTCAAATTCTTTTTCAGAAAAACATACAGTAGCCCCTTTCTCTTTCAGGTACCTGGAGATGGGCTCGCTTTTCCCGTCTTTGCCGTTGAAATCGATGAATCCGTCCCCTGCGAAGAATTCAAATCCGCTCTGCGGGATCTCCATGGAGATTTCATAATAGGCGTCCCTGCTGATGTTGTGCCCGTAGAATGCGGCCGGGGTTGCATGATTTACAGGTACGGACGACATTATACCGATATTGTATCCTTCTTTATGAAGTTTGTATGCTATGCTTTCAAGCCTGTTCCCGTCCGGGTCTACACACAGATAGCCGTTGTTGGTCTTTTCTCCGCACGCTATCGCCGTACCGGCTGCTGATGAACATGTTATATGCCTGTTTGCTGAATATGTGGTGGCCATGCCAAGTACCGGGAATCTGGTGAATGTAAGCTGGTCCCCTCCTATTTTCCCGTCTTTATAGGACAGGTATGATTCTGCTGCCGCAACGTGGGATGCCCCCATGCCGTCACCGATGAACAGGAATATGTATTTTGCCTTGTCCGAGCCTGAATCCGCCTGGCTTCCGCTGCAGCCGTGTGCTGCTGAAATGGCTATGACTGCAAGAAAGAAGGAGAGTGCGCTTCGTGAAGCTGCTTTGATACTGTCTATTCCTTTCATATATGCTGAATGATTTAACCCGGCAAATTTAGTCTTTTTATTTCAAAATTCTAGTGATATATGCAAAAAGAAAAGGCCACTTTCCGGTGGCCTTTTCTCCTGATGTATCGCAAACTTGATTATTTTGCACTCTTTCTTGCTGCATACATTATCTTCAACGCCGAGCACTTACGGAGCTCCTGCTTGATGTCTGTGATGATACCCATCTTGACATCCTGGTCAGCCTTGATTGAAACAGTCATGAACTGACGGTCTGCTTCGCTCTTTGACTCCCTTTCAGCTGCGATGAAATCTCGTATGTCATCTGTTGTCCTGAAAGAGTCGTTCAGCTGGATTCTCGGTGATGTTCCATACTGCTGCTGCAGATATTTTGCCGGAGGACCTACGCTTATATATGCGGCAAGGTCTTTCCTTTCAAGTTTAGCTACTTCACTCGCCTCTGGAAGCTGATACATGACTTTTGACTCAGTTTCCCTCATGTTTGTTGTCACCATAAAGAAGAACAACAGCATGAAGACGATATCTGACATTGAGGCGGTGGTAAATGCCGGAACCTCTTTTTTGCCTTCGCGTCCGAATTTTGCCATATTGAATCTCCTTTAATTAATTCTGTGACACATCCTTTGGCTCTGCCTCAGAAATAAGCTGAGGAACAGCCTCCCTTACTATCTCCTGCTGCTCTTCGGTGAGGTTCTCGTAAGCTTTGCCGTAGTTCGCACGGCAGAAGTCTTCACGGATCTCGTTGATTGCCCGTACGATTTCGTTCTGTACAGCTATATATGCCTGATAGCTGGTACCACGGTCGTTCTGAAGGGAAATCACACCTTTTGAGACAGGGTACTGACCAAAGCCTTCAATATCTTTCATTTCTTTTTCTGGAAGCTTAGGGTCATCATTAGGGTTGAGAAGGAACTCTTTAATCTTGTCTTTTAGTCTGCTCACGTCGATAGGCTCGTTACCAGCAAAAAGTCTGTCCTGCGAATTTATCTTCACGATGATGATATTTCGGCGGTTGACTTTCTGATCCTGTACCTCTTGGTCCTTTGCAGGCATCGGAGGCAAACGACGTTGCAATCCTGAATCCTGATTCATGGTAGTCGTCATAAGGAAGTATGACAACAGCAGGAATGCGATGTCGGCCGATGAGGCTGAATTTAACTCTGGTACTTTCTTTGACATATCTTGTGGCTTATTTGCTTCGGATTGCGTTTACTATCAGTCCTATTACGATTGCAACGATTGACGCTCCAAAAACAAGGTATGTGATAGTAAGGATTGCATCTGTATTTCTAAGTGTAGTGAATTCCGGCTGCTGGCCTACAAATCCCTGTGCCGGATTTCCTTTAGCCGTCAGGAATGCTGCTGCAACTACAACGGCTGCGCCTACAATTACCAGTCCGGTCTTGATCAGACTCTTAGGATTGTTGACGGCTCCCATTACGAGGCCAAGGAGGACAATAAGTCCGATTCCTACAATGACCATCACATAGGACCACCGCAGAAGGGTATTTACTGAGGCATCGTTGAATCCTGCAGCATACCCCCATACACCCAGAGCAAAGCCCAGAATGACAAGTGCAAGCAGTACGTATTTGATTATTTTGTTAAACATGGTGTGTTGTCAGATTATTTTTTCTCGTATTTAACCAGGATATCTACAAGTGAGATTGATGCGTCTTCCATCTCGATGGAGATAGCGTCAATTCTTGAAAGGATGTAGTTGTAGAAAATCTGAAGGATAATAGCCACGATCAAACCGCCGACAGTCGTGATCAAAGCGACCTTCATACCTCCTGCCACGATGTTTGGAGAGATATCACCTGCAATCTGGATGGCATCGAATGCCTGCACCATTCCGACCACTGTTCCCAAGAATCCCAGAGATGTCGCGAGGGAGATGAACAGTCCGACCCAAGTGAGTCCGTTCTCCATGAGGCTCATCTGTACTGAACCGTAAGAAACGACAGTCTTCTCGACTACTTCTACGCCCTGGTCCATACGGAGGAAGCCCTGGTAGAATATGCTTGCAACAGGTCCGCGGGTATTACGGCATACTTCTTTAGCAGCTTCAACTCCGCCCTCGTTAAGTGCTTTTTCAATATTGGTGAGGAGCTTTTTGGTGTTGACTTTCGCGAAGCTCAGGTAAAGGATTCTTTCAATACAGATTGCAAGACCGAGGATAAGGCACAGGATGATTGTTGTCATGAAGCCTGGACCTCCCTGTATGAAATAGGTCTTGAGCTGCTGGTGGAGTGGAACCTCACCCTGGGTAGCAGCGACAAGTTCAGCCATTGACTGAGGAGCTGCAGATTCAGTTACCTGCTCAGTTGTTGCTGCAGCGTCTCCAGCTGCCTGATCCTGAGCTGCTGCGTATTGTGCAGAAAAGGCCATCAGGCCGATTACTGCCAAAAACATGAAAATTTTTTTCATAATTGGTTTTGTGTGTTTAATTAATAATGTATTAAATTGTTATAGTTTTCGTTAACGGTTTTTGGGGGCTCCTCCGCTCTTTAAAACCGGTGCAATTTAGCAATTAATTTTCATATGGCAATAATTATTTTGATATTTCTCCTCTGAAATTAATCTTGAGCATTTCTTTCACTGCTGCATTGTCATCGGTCTGGCCCAGAAGAAAGAACAGTTTCCCGAGAGCGCTTTCCGTGGTGCTGTCATATCCGCTTACGACACCTGCGTCAAGCAGGATTTTTCCGTTTGAATAGAGCGTCATGTCCACGGATCCCGACAGGCACTGTGTCACGTTCAGGATTATTTTCCCGGAGGCCGATGCCTGCCGGACGAGGCTGAGGAACCATTCCGAACCGGGTGCATTGCCGCATCCGTAGGTCTCCAGTATTACTGCACGAGTGTCTTCTCCGCAGAGAATGTTCTTCACTACCTGGGGCGTGATCCCGGGGTGAATCTTCAGTATTGAGACACGCGTGTCCAGATGTGTGTGGATCTTCAGAGGTGCGTCGGCTGCGGACGGTTTGATAATAAGCGGGGTGTTGTATCTGATGTTTATCCCTGCTTCCGCAAGTGGCGGGAGGTTCATTGACCTGAATGCGGTGAAGTTGTCCGAACTCACCTTGGTGGTGCGGTTGCCTCTCATGAGCATGTTGTCGAAGTATATGCAGACTTCAGGTACGAGGGCGTTGCCAAGTTTGTCCTTGGCGGCTGCGATTTCCACTGCGGAGACCAGATTCTCCCGGCCGTCTGTGCGCGGGACGCCTATCGGCAGCTGGCTCCCGGTGAAAATGACAGGCTTGGCCAGGTCTTCGAGCATGAAGCTCAGCGCTGACGCTGAGTAGGCCATGGTGTCTGTCCCGTGCAGTATTACGAAGCCGTCGTATGCGCTGTATCTTGCCATGATGAGTTCTGCCAGATGCTGCCACATGCCTGGCTCTACATCAGATGAGTCTATGATGGGGTCGAATGTGTAGGAGTCTATCCTGTATGCGAATTTGCGTAATTCCGGGACTTCCTCGAGGATCTGGCTGAAGTCAAACGGCTTCAGGGTCTGCGTCGACGGATCCTGTTTCATTCCTATGGTGCCACCCGTATATATGAGCAGAAGGGATGCCTTTTCTGGCGAAGATGGTCTAGTCATATAGCGAAAATAATTTTATGGCGTTTTCAGTGGTTACGGCTGCAACCTCCTCTATGTCCGTACCTTTTATTTCGGAAAGCCTCCCGGCTATGTAGGGTATATACCCGCTTTCGTTGCGTGTCCCCCTTTTCGGGACCGGGGTGAGGTAAGGGGAGTCCGTCTCAAGTAAAATCCTTGAAAGCGGTATATGCTTTACTGTTTCAGCAATGGATGCGTTCTTGTATGTAAGAACCCCGCCTATACCCACATACCAGTCTCCGTATTTCTGAAGCCTGCCGAATGTCTCCAGGCTGCCGCTGAATGCATGGAATGTGCCTCTCATCTCGAGGCCCCTGCATTTGTCAAGCACATCGAAGATCAGGCCGGTGGCTTCCCTTGAGTGTATTATGAGCGGCAGGTCCAGCCTGCATGCCAGACGTATCTGGTATTCCAGCGCCTTCTTCTGTTCTTCCACAAACTCCCTGGACCAGTAGCAGTCCATGCCGGTCTCTCCGATTGCATAGATTCTCCGGTCGAGATATTGCTCCATATGCCTTACGGCGTCGCGCCAGTCCTCTCCGACCGATGTCGGATGCAGTCCCAGGCACGGGTACAGGTGTCCGGGATGCCGCTCTGCAAGGGCGAACATACCGTCTCTCGAGACGCTGTCTATGTCCGGAAGGATCATCTTGGATACTCCGGCTTCCAGAGCACGCCTGACTGCGGCGTCTTCCTCTCCGCGGAACGCCTCGTCGTACAAATGGGTATGGGTGTCGATATAAAACATTGCTTCCATGGTTGTGAAGGTGGCTGCAAATGTACATATTATTTCAGTCTGATGTAGCATCTCTGCATAAGGTCAGTGTATATTATGCTGTCGCTTTCCAGCATGGCGGTGTATTCCAGAGCCTTTTTATATGTGATGCCGGATTCCGATGCTATTTCATCCACAGTTATCCCGCGGCGGTTCTTCACCATCAGTACTATCCTGGACAGGATGTCTATGATGTCCATGGAGTAATGTCCGTCGGCGGCCTTCCTTATTGCTGACAGGGGGTCAGTGCATGTGCTTATGCCGGACGGCCTGAGCCCTATGCTCTCCGCCAGGCTTTCCGCTGACACTACAGGCTCTGCCACTTTTTCCTTTATAAGCATGTTGCACCCCTGGGACATCATGTCATCGGCTCTTCCGGGAAGGGCGTATACATCCCTTTCGTATGAGAATGCCAGTCTTGCGGTAAGCATGCCTCCTCCTTTTGCCTTTGATTCTATGAGGACTGTGGCCATGCTCAGCCCGGCTATTATCCTGTTGCGCCTGAGGAAGTTTATCCTGAGCGGGGATGTCCCCGGGGGATAGTCGGTGATGAGAGCGCACCCTGGTGTGGAGGCTATCTCGTCAGCTATTTTTCTGTGCCTGGCAGGATATACAGCGTCTATCCCGGTGGCCATCACTGCTATGGTCCCTGCACCGCAGGCAAGTGCTGTGGAATGGGCTGTCACGTCTGTCCCTATCGCCAGCCCGCTTATGACCGACGGAGCAGGGGACGCCCGGCACAAGGCCGAGACAATCCTTGTGCACCATTCTCTTCCGTAACTGCTTATGTCGCGTGTGCCTACAACCGACACAGATGGCCTCCCGCTGAAAATGCCTGCAGGGGAGGAGGCGCTTCTGACATACAGGCCGACAGGAGGGTCGTCACATTCCTTCAGCAGGGCCGGATAGTCTTCCGAGGTGATATGCAGAAAATGGTATCCCCTGGAGTAAAGGCTGTCAAGCTCCCTGGCGGACTCCTCCAGTGTCTTTTCCGTGATTAGAGCCCTGTATGGAGAGAATGCCCCTGTAATGCTGTCAAGTTCATGCGGCCTCAGCCTGAATATCCCGGATGCGCTGCCGATATGCCCTATCATTGCGTTGGCGACTTTCGGCTTGAATCCGAAAATCCTGTTCAGGGCACAGCAGCACACGTCTTCGTCGTATATCCTTCCCATTCTTTTTTCCGGCAAAGGTATCCGGGGAGAACGAAAAAACAGCACCTTCCGTACTCGCAAGGTGCTGTTTTTTCTCTTTATTTATGTTTTTTCCTTTTTTTATATGATAAGCATAGCGTCGCCGTACGGCCCAAACTTGTAGTCCTCGTGCAGCGCGGTGTCATAGGCCTTCATTACATTCTCGTAACCGCCGAAGGCCGCGACTGACATCAGCATCGTCGAGCATGGGGTGTGGAAGTTAGATACCACGGCATCCGGTATGGCGAACCTGTACGGCGGGAATATGAATTTATTGGTCCATCCGTCGTAAGGCCGTACTTCGTCATTTGTAGTGACGTACGTCTCGAGCCCTCTTATCACGGTCACGCCCACAGCAAGCACTTTATGCTTCTCCTGCTTGGTCCTGTTTATCAAGGCCGCAGTCTCTTCAGTGATGATGAGCCTTTCAGAATCCATCTTGTGCTTTGACAGGTCCTCGACGTCGACAGAGCGGAAATGGCCGATACCCATGTGGAGAGTTATGAATGCTTTGTTGATATCTTTGAGAATCATTCTGTTGAAGAGTTCCCTGCTGAAATGCAGCCCGGCTGCAGGAGCGGACACAGCCCCTTCATGTGCCGCGAATATTGTCTGGAAATTCTCCGCGTCCTCAGGTGTGACCTTCTCCTTCACCCATTTCGGTACCGGGGTCTCTCCCAGGCCGAACAGTGTCGATTTGAAATCCTCATAGCTCCCGTCATACAGGAAACGCAGAGTCCTGCCTCTGGAGGTGGTATTGTCTATGACTTCAGCCACAAGGCTCTCGTCATCTCCGAAATACAGCTTGTTTCCTATTCTGATTTTCCTGGCCGGGTCCACGATCACATCCCATAGCCGCTGCTCTTTGTTGAGCTCCCTCAGAAGGAACACCTCGATGTCTGCCCCTGTCTTTTCTTTGTTCCCGTACAGTCTCGCAGGAAAGACTTTTGTGTCGTTGAGCACGAAAGTGTCGCCTTTGCTGAAGTAGTCAATGATGTTCTTGAAAAGCCTGTGCTCGATTTCTCCTGTGTCTTTATGCAGGACCATAAGTTTGCACTCGTCACGCCATCTCGGCGGCTCTGAAGCAATCTTGTCTTTTGTAAGATTGAACTGGAATTGTGAAAGTTTCATAATCAATATTGTGCGGATTTTCTAAAAGCACGCATTACATTATACGAAATTCGGAAAGATTTGTTTCAGCCTATGGCAAGAATCATATTTTCGCTTCCCGGAACACCTCTGCTATAGAGGGATACGTCTTCGTGAGGAATGGCGGGAGACTGGATTTCGCCACCCATGCCGCTTTGGTGATGTCCTCTTCCCTTTGCGGTGTGAGGTCCGTCGGGTCCGTGTAAAGCATGTCGAACCACCATGTGTGCTTCAGATGCCATATCCCGTCACGCCTGTAGCAGTGGTCTGTGATACATATCAGGTCCCTGAGCTCGAGCTTGTCCACACCTGTCTCTTCCTGTACTTCCCTCAGGGCAGTAGTCCGTATGTCCTCTCCTTCTTCCTGGTGCCCTTTCGGCAGATCCCAGTATCCGTTGCGGTTTATCAGGAGGAAGTCACCCCTGCGGTTGCTGACCAGCCCGCCTCCTGCGTTCACCTCCTTGAATTCCGAACAGACTGTCCGGTATGTGTGCTCCACATCCGGTGTGGGGATATAAATGCGGAGCAGGGATCCGGAAGCCTCGAACAGGCTCACAAAATCATGTACCACAGGCCGCTCTCCGAGAGAGAACAGGATTGCGTTCGGGTCTGTAAGTGCCTGGTCGTCAACGGGACAGATGATTATGCATCTCTTTTCAAAGTATATTTTGTGCATTTCAATCTTAAATTTCTTAACTTTGCAAGGATATTCCCGGCAAAGATATAAAGATATAGAGAGTTTGGATAAACAGAAAAGTAAAATTAAGCAAATATGGAATCGACAGAAAGAACAGTGGCAAAATCCCTGCTTGACATCAAGGCGGTCTTGCTCAGCCCCGAGAAGCCTTTCAAATGGGCTTCAGGTTGGCTTTCTCCCATTTATTGTGACAACAGGAAAATCCTCTCGTACCCTGAACTCAGGGAGCAGATATGCAGGTGGATGGCGGACAACATTATTTCAAGGTATCCTGACGTGGAGGTCATTGCCGGTGTGGCTACAGGTGCGATAGCGCACGGGATGCTCATCGCGCATTTCCTCAAGAAACCGTTTATATATGTGCGCCCGAAGCCGAAGGACCATGGTACGGGGTCGCAGATTGAGGGTATACTCAATGAAGGGGCTAAAGTCGTTGTGGTGGAAGACCTGATTTCCACCGGATCAAGCAGCCTTGCCGCAGTTGACGCCCTGGTCAAGGCGGGGGCATACGTTAAAGGGATGGTAGCGATTTTCTCATATAATTTCAACCAGTCAAGAAGGGCTTTCGAGAATGCAGATGTGGAGCTCAACACTCTGACAAACTATGATGCGCTTATCGATGTCGCTCATGAGACTGGATATATAAAGGAGTCGGACCTGAAGATGCTCAAGGAGTGGAGATATTCTCCTGCCACCTGGGGAAAAACCAATGAATGATGGCGACCGAGATCAAGAGCAAGCACGCGACTGTATCCAGGCCTCCGTACCAGCTGTACATGGCTTTTGTGGACATGCGTAATTTCGTGCAGTTCCTTCCGGAGGACAAGAAAAAGGATGTGACGGCCGACTATGATTCGATCAAGGCCACGGTGCAGGGGTTCCCTGTAGGCGTGAGGGTGTCGGAGAGGGTCCCGTATTCGAGGATAGAGTTTTCTGATGACGGGGCGCCGTTCAAGTTTACTGTCGTGATGAATTTCGACCCTGCCGGAGGAGATCCGTACAAGACGGATTTCCATATAGAGGTCTCTGCGGATCTGAACTTTATGATGAAGATGATGCTCGGCTCCAGATTGAAGGACGCACTGGACAAGATGGTTGATGCGCTTGCGGCGATGTCTGAAGGGAAGATGCCGGAGGGAATGGATCCCTCCATGTTTCCGGAAGGTTTCGACCCTTCGAAGTTCAACGGCTTCCAGTCTTGACAGGACTTGGGAAAATGGCAGCAGGTTTGGACAGTGACTTCAGGAAATATCTTGTGGAAGCGATAGGGCAGGAGAATGCCGCTGTCGCTTTTTCTGCATTGGAGGAACCGGCATCAGTGTCGGTGCGGCTGAATCCGTATAAGGAGAGGCCGGTCTTTGGCGCGGTGTCCGGTCCCGTGCCGTGGAGCAGGTACGGAGTCTTTCTGGATGCCAGGCCTGTGTTCACGTGCGACCCTTTCTTCCATGGCGGGGCGTATTATGTCCAGGATTCTTCATCGATGTTCGTGGGCCATGTGTTCAGGACTGTCCTGGGGACATTGCCGGGAGTGAAGGACCGCCCGGTCAGGGTACTGGACCTGTGCGCAGCTCCGGGCGGCAAGACTACTGACCTGGCGGCTTCGCTGAGGGAGGTGTACGGAAGCGGGTTTGTCCTGGTCTCGAATGAGGTTATGCGGCAGAGGGTTTCCGTCCTTGCCTCGAATGTGGCTGTATGGGGTGACCCTTGTGTCGTGGTGACCTGCGACGACCCGTCCCGCTTCTCTTCCATGAAGGGGTGGTTCGATGTCATACTGGCTGATGTGCCGTGTTCTGGGGAGGGGATGTTCAGAAAGGACGCCCAGGCCCGTGAGCAGTGGTCGGCGGATACAGTGGCGATGTGCCAGGCCCGTCAGCGCCGCATACTGGCGGATGTATGGCCGGCCCTCTCTGAAGGGGGAGTGCTGATTTACTCCACCTGTACGTTCAACCGCCATGAGAATGATGACAATGTGGAATGGGCTGCGTCGGCTCTTGGGGCGGACATCCTTGAAGCCGGACAGGCGGAAGATGCGGAAGGTGTCCTGAGGACAAGGTACGGATTCTGCCTGGCGCCCGGGCTCGTGAGAGGGGAGGGACAGTTCTGCGCCGTCTTGCGCAAGACCGGGGAAAGCGGCGGAGACCCCGTAGGGAAAAAGTGCAGAAGCCGGTTCGACCCTGCCGGAAAGCAGGAGTCAGAGGAAATAAGGGGATATTTCACGGAGGGAATGGAGATAGTCTCCAGGGACGGGTTCATAAAGGCTTTGCCGCCAAGTGTCGCGGAAGTCATGCCTTCGCTTGAGGGCAGTCTCCATGTGCTGGCGTCAGGATGTGCTGTCGGGCAGAGAAAACACGGACAGCTGGTCCCGGACGCGGACCTTCCGCTGAGCATACTTTACAGGAAAGGCTCGTTCCGGGAAGCGGACATGGACCAGGATACTGCCCTGTCATATCTGTCCGGCAATCCGCTCACGCTCAAGGACGCACCGTGCGGGTATCTGGAAGTGAGCTGCCGTTCTCTTCCTCTCGGGTTCGTGAAGAACCTCGGGAGCCGGTGCAACAATCTCTATCCCCGTGGAAGGCGGATAAGGATGGATTACAGGAAATGATATTGTACAACATAAAAATACACAAAGAATGGACATTAGAATCTTGATGACGGCAGCGCTCATGGCGGCGGCGCTCCATATGCCTGTCTGCCTTACATCAGCCCAGGATGACGGGAAAAGTGAAAATCCCCAGGCCGAGGCATATGCGGAAAAATATGACCTTCTCCTTTCCAGGCTCGGTCCGGACGGTGTCGGGATCGAGACCCTTCTTGACAAGTGGGCGGCGGCCGCCCCGGATGATATCAGGATGCTCAAGGCCAGGTTCAGCTACTATTTCACCAAAGCGCAGAGGACCGAGGTGGTCCCGAAGGACATGAAGAAATTCATGGGCGCAGACCCGGTGTTTACGCTGAAGGACTCTACCGGCAACGATGTCAGATATTTCCAGGAGATAGTCTACGACGATTCCCTCTATACTCTCTCGATGGGATATCTTGACAAGGCCATCCGTCTTGACTCTGACCGTCTTGACCTGAGGGTCCTCAAGGCCACGTCTCTGATTTCATACGAGAAGGAGAGCCCTGACATGGCTCTGGCCTATCTGGAGAAGCTCATTGACGAGAATGTGCTTGTGAAAGGCAAATGGAAATATCCGGGAGTGGAGGTGACTGACACGGTGTTCAGGGATATTGTCCAGGAATACTGCTATACCTTTTTCAATATAGGCTCGGACAAGTCTTTCGATGCATTCTACGACCTTTCCGTGAAGATGCTCGACTATTATCCCGGCACTGCCGTATTCATGGACAATATCGGGTCGTACTACCTTGTCGTGAAGAAAGATGAGAAGACTGCGCTGAAATACTACAACAAAGTGCTGAAAAAGAACCCTGAAGACTATATAGCGGTCAAGAACTGCGTGATTATAGCCAGGAAGCAGAAAAACGCAAAACTCGAGAAGAAATATCTCCAGATGCTCGTCGCCTGCACAGACGGCACGGAGAAGGCTGCTGCGGAAGCAAGGCTCAAGGCGTTATGACCGCCGGCTGCCTTTCTCTTTCCTGTACAGCTGCCATGAGTTGTACACATTGTGCCAGATGCAGTAGAACCCTCCGGCTACGGACGTGACCGGTGTCATGAATGTATAGCCCATCCATATCGCAAACACCGTGTTCTTCTGCCCGAGCGCCTGTCCTGCGGTTATTGAGGCGTTGTATTTCCTGCCTATCATTTTCCCTGACCAGAACTGCAGGGCGCAGCATCCGAGGGATACCAGGGCTATGCCTGCTTCATACAGGACGGATGTCTCGTTGTGGACAATGGACCTTACTGTCATTGCGGTCGCGATGGAGAGGGAGACGCCCCACAGATAGAAAGCCAGGTTGTCAAACCTGAGAAGCCATTTGTGGAATGCAGGCGTTACATACCTTGTGAGCCATGCAAACAGGCAGGGGCAGATGAGCATCGGGAATACCTTTGCCAGTATCATGCTGGAGGCCGTAAAGAACGATACGCCTTCCGCCTGGTGCACAAGCGGCAGCAGCGAGGGTACCAGTATCCCTGCGGCAATGTTGGCTAGGACGGTGTAGGTCGTTATGCCAGACATGTCGCCTCCTAGCTTTCCGGTGACTACGGCGGCCGCTGTGGCCGTTGGGCATATTATGCACAGCATGGCGCTTTCGGCAAGCACTTTCCATTCCGCCTCAGGGAGGAGGGCCAGCGCAATGGCCATGCCGGTGAAGATGCAGCACTGGAACGCGAGCAGGGAGAGATGCCATTTCCTCGGTCTCATGTCTTTCGGCGATATCCTGCAGAATGAAAGGTAAAGCATCGCGAATATCAGCACAGGCTGGATAATGCCGGCCGCGTCCTCCAGATACTTCCCGGCAGGTGCCAGGGCAGGGATGCTGTCGTAGATTATATATGCAGCAGCCCCGGAGCACATCGCCACAGGTAAAGTCCTCTTTTTCAATAAATCCAGTATATCCATACTTAAACGTCGTGAAAATCTGCAAATATCGGTAAAAATACGGCAAATGGCCACGCTGTCATTGAAAAATGTTGTATATTTGCAGGTTGAAACAGTGTTTTACGTTAGCGAAGTATGAAAAAAATTATGTATGCAATGCTTCCGGTCCTGACTGTAGCTTGCAGTAGTCCAGAGAGCGCACCGTCTGCGCTGGATGTCACAAATCTTGATACCTCCGTGTCGCCGGCTGAGGATTTCTATGAGTATGCGACAGGGGGATGGCAGCAGAAGAATCCTTTGAAACCAGAATATTCCAGATATGGAGTCATGGATGTCATCAGCGAGAACAACGAGAAAAGGCTCAACGACCTTTTCAAGTCCATGGGCCAGATGTCCCCTATGCCCGGGAGCGTGGAGCAGAAGATATCGGACCTCTACAAGATGGGCCTTGATTCTACAAGGCTGAATGCGGAAGGCCCTGCCCCGGTGAAGCCGCTCCTCGACATGGTCCTTGCTGTCAAGGACAAAAGGGGCATGATGGAGGCGCTCACTGAACTCCATTCAGCCGCCGATTATCCGTTCTTCGCGCCTCAGGTGGCTGCGGACCTGGCTGACAGCAAGAACCAGATCCTGTATCTTTACCAGTCCGGACTCGGCATGTCGGACAGGGACTATTACCTTGACACGGCCAATGCTGCACTCAAGGAAGGGTACAGGGCTTTCCTCGAGAAGATATTCTCCTATTCAGGTATGCAGGATGCGGCACGGGCTGCGGAGGACGCGCTGCAGGTGGAGGACATGATCGCCAAGGCTTCATGGTCCAGTGTCGAGCTCAGGGATGTAGCCCGCTCATATAATCCGATGTCTTCGGAGGAGCTGGAGAAGCAGTATCCGAACCTCGATTTCGGTCTTTACTTCAGGCTTGCCGGGATCAATCCGCAGGACAAGCTGGTCGTAGGCCAGCCGTCGTATTTCGCCGCACTTGATTCACTGGTTGCGTCCACAGGGCTTGACAAGATGAAGAACTACCTCGCAGGACAGCTCCTGCAGGGGGCCTGCGCGGCTTTGAGCGACAGCTTCTATGTCGCTTCATTTGACTTCTTCCAGAAGCAGATGGCCGGGGTGAAGGAGCCTAAGCCAAGGTGGAAGAGGTCGATGGCAGTCCCTAACAGTATCCTTTCTGAAGCGGTAGGCGAGATGTATGTCACAAGGTATTTCCCTGCGGAAGACAAGGAGAAAGTGAAGCACATGGTCGAGAACCTCAGGGTCGCCCTCGGTGAGCATATTGACTCCCTGCAGTGGATGAGCGACACGACCAAGATGAAGGCCCACGAGAAACTCAATTCTTTCAGCGTCAAGATAGGGTATCCCGACAAATGGAAGGACTACTCGACACTTATCATAAACCCGTCACTCAGCTACTACGAGAATATAAGGAATGCCGCCAAATGGATTGTAGCGGACAACATGTCGCGCATGGGCAGGCCGACAGACAAGTCAGAGTGGCTTATGAGCCCGCAGACAGTAAACGCATATTATAATCCGACCACCAATGAAATATGCTTCCCTGCAGCTATCCTGCAGCCTCCTTTCTATAATCCGGAGGCGGATGATGCGGTGAACTATGGCGCGATAGGGGTCGTCATAAGCCACGAGATGACTCATGGCTTTGATGACCAGGGACGTATGTTCGACAAGGACGGGAACATGTCCAACTGGTGGACAGACTCTGACGCACAGGAGTTCAATGCGAGGGCGCAGAAGCTTGTGGAGCAGTTCAACCAGGTGCAGGTACTTCCGGGTGTCATGGCAAACGGCGCCCTCTGCCTCGGAGAGAACATAGCCGACCAGGGAGGCCTGAGAGTGGCTTATACTGCACTCTGCAATTCATTCGGGGACAGCCATCCTGCTCCACTGTCAGGCTTCACTGCAGAGCAGAGATTCTATCTGTCATATGCAAACATCTGGGCCCAGAATATCACTGACGAGGAAAAGGCCAGGCTGACCAAGCTTGACGTACATTCTCTCGGTGAGAACAGGGTGAATGTCACACTGCGCAACCTCCAGACATTCTTTGACGCTTTCGGTATCAAAGCCGGTGACGCTATGTACCGTCCAGAGAGTGAAAGGGTGGTGATCTGGTAGTCTGCCGCTGATGGATGTTTCCCTATTTATAGCCAGGAAACTCCGTTTCAAGGGACGGATTGCGGTGGTTTCCATTGCCGTCAGTTTCCTTGTGATGATTATTGCCGTCTCGGTTTCTTCCGGTTTCCGGAATGAGATCCGGGACGGCATTTCTTTTCTTTCAGGCGACATACAGCTGACGCCTGTCGACCTGAATTTCCTTGACGAGACATCACCGGTAGACAGGTATCCTTCGTATCTGGAGCATGTGAGGGCCCTCGCCGGCGTGGAGTCCGCGTCTGCGGCTGTCTACAGGGCCGGGATAATAAAAAGCGGGGATGATATCCACGGTGTGCTTTTCAAGGGTGTGGAGCAGTCCGCGGGACTGCTCCCTGGACAGCATGACACTCTGCCGCCGATGAGTGTATCCATTCCCGCAAGGCTGGCTTCCATGCTGCATCTTGAGCCCGGGGATGCCCTGCCTTCCTACTTTATAGGAGAAAAGGTCAAAGTGCGGAAATTCACTGTCCATTCCATATATGACGGCCTGGTAGGCGGCGATGACGAGAATCTTGTCGTGTTCGCGCCGATATCTGACATGCAGCGCCTGAACGGGTGGTCAGACGGCCAGGTCTCCGCACTTGAAGTTATACTGGACCGGCGGTCAAAGAGTGCCGGAAGGATGTCTGACATGCAGCAGGAGATAGGAACCCTGGTACTGCTGTACACGTCCGATGATGAAGAGTCGGTAGTCGCCAGGTCGGCGGTATCACGCTATCCGCAGATCTTCGACTGGCTCAACCTTATAGATTTCAACGTGTTTTTCATATTGATCCTGATGACCGCAGTGGCGGGGTTCAACATGATCTCCGGCCTGCTCATCATGCTTTTCGAGAACATCTCGACAATAGGCCTGCTGAAGTCTCTCGGCATGGCTGACCGTCAGATTGCGAAGATATTCATTATCAGAGCATCTTCTGTCATGCTTAAAGGTATCCTTGCCGGCAATGCGCTTGCCCTGCTGTTCTGTCTTGTGCAGGGGCTCACGCATGTGATCAGGCTGGACCCTTCAAACTATTTCATTTCTTATGTGCCTGTACATGTGGATATTGCGGCGTACCTTGCCGCTGACTTTGCCGCTTATGTACTGATAATGCTTCTCCTTCTGATACCGTCACTCTTCATAACAAAAATCGACCCTGCCAGGACGGTCAGAGTCGAATGATTGATTCCAGCCGGGGAGGCCGGTGCTATGACGGGCATACCGTACAGAAGGTATTGTAGATACTGATGATGTTGTCCACATAGCTTATGGTCTCGTGTCCCTGGAACTTTCCGAGTTTCACACACTCTTCATCCAGGATGGAGTCGAGTCTCATTTCAGGTATCACCCGCACTACATTTTCCCATCTCCTGCTGTCGAGACCTCTCGCCTCCGCCAGACTGCGGCAGTCTGCTATGCGGCCTTCGCCTGCGTTGTAGGAGGCAAGCGTGAACAGGACTTTCTCATTCCTGTCCATATCCTCGCCTGCAAACATGTCCTGGAGCCTCTCCAGGTGCATTGTCCCGGCTCTGATGTTCTCTTCCGGGTCTGTCAGGTCATGGATCCCGTAGTGCTCGGCCGTCGACGGCATCACTTGCATGAGCCCTTCCGCACCTCTGGAGGAAAGGGAGTTGATGGAGAACCTTGATTCCTGGTAGATGACAGCTGCAAGCATCCTCCAGTCCCATCCCAGCCGGTGTGCATATTCCTTTATAAGGGAGTCATAAGGGCTGATGTGGCCGGCCTTTGACCTTTCATGAGGCCTGTAGGATCCGAAAAAACGCTCTTTCGCATCAGAGTATTCGGACGTCTTTTCGAAATAGCATATCCACGAATTGATGGCCATGATGTCATCCGGATCATCTTTCCGGACAGCCCATACTGAGTTATCCCCGGTCTTCATGGAGACCATGACTTCATCAAGCCCGCCGGTCTCTGTAGCCGGTATCACTGCTATGTCCACCTTCCCTTCGCGCAGGGAATCCAGATAGTTTTCACCTTTATGCGCAGTGATTATTTTCACATTTCTTCCGGCAGTCTTTGCAAACTGTTCCAGAAGTTCATAGTTGAAGCCTGTATTCAGGCCGTTGCTGCTGTACATGTCGTTCCCCAGAACGATTGCACACTTGATTTCTTCTGAACCAAAACTCTCTTTTGATTCTGACGACTCCATCACATGGGCCCTGTCACTTGCCGTCACGGCAATGAATGTCAGGACTGAAGCGACGAGATATCGTCTTGTCCTTTTACTAACCATAATTACTTTATCTGCTTATTGCAGTTGCAGTATTCATGCCATTTGAAGAAAGTCTTCCTCCGGATGACATTCTGTCACCCGAGGCACCGGAAGTACCACTGCCACCTCTTCCGGCGGCTGATGCTCCCCCTACTGAACTGTTTTTCCCTGACTGGATATAGAAAGGCCAGAATATCCCGAATTTGATGGCCCTCTGCGGCCTTATGTAATGATGTGCCCCGAAATAGTCGACAGCGTTATCAGGCCATCCCATTCCCACATTGACCGCCTTTATGAAGATACATGCCCTCTTCCACTGGATGTTCACGAATGCGTCGATATACGGACTGTTTCCATACTGCTCTTCGTTCTGGTTGTGGAACAGGCCGAGAGCAGGGCTGTATGCTGGGGCATACCATCTGGTCGTATACCAAGCGTTGGCCCCGATCTGCATCTGCATGACATTCTTCACTACATCGAACTGGAAGTAGTATCTGAAGTTCAGCGAGAGTGCAGGCAGGGGAAGTACATCCGTGTTCGAAGACAGCTGGAACAATGCCTGGTGGTCAAAATGGAATTTCCATAGCCTGAAGTTCTTTGTCAGTGAGGCAGTCATCACACTCATCGGGGTGCTGTTCTGTCTTACAATCCCTTCAGTGTCATAATATATATTGTTGCTTAGCAATGCATATCCGAACGAGGCTTTCAGCTTCCAGTGCGGGACTGCGGCGCTGGCCTCGATTTTAGTCTCTGATATTTTCCCGAAACTGTTGTCCCATTTGTAGTGGTTTGACAGGTAATGCTGCTGGTACCAGTCCGGTTCCTTGAGGGAAGTCTCGAACCTTGCATTGAAACTCAGAGGGCTGTTCCTTGCTTTCCTGAACGGGAAAATATTGAAGTTCAGGTTTGCCGTGACGTCAAAATCATTGACTTCCGCACCCAGGAAAGTGTATTTCCCTGCGGCATCCCATTTCATGAATTTCTTCAGCTGCCCCTGTGCCCCGGCATACAGGTACACTGAATTCCTCACTACGTTCTTCCCTTTGGACAGATAATTCTGCGTGCTGCTGAAGTCGTAGTAATTGAGCAGCTTGTCTCCTATCCCGACATCAAGTTTGGATACAATCCCGTCTTCAGACCAGGGCTGCAGCCTGATGTAAAGCCGGTTCTCGAACTTCATCACGCGCTGCGAGTCCGCGCTGCTTGTAGGGTTGAGGTAGAACCTGTTGTTGTACAGGTCTCTTCCAGGCTGCCCGTCATCCCCCGCGCTGATTTCGTCCGTGTACATTTTCGTGAACACGGAATATTCGGAGCTGTGTCCTATGAATGCTGTGGTGATGTCCCTGTCGAGAGTGTCCGCGTCCTCAGCCGAGGCATCGAGAGCCAGGCGTTCCTGCTCCTCTGCCAGGTAGGCCTTTATCGCAGTGCTGTCCCCGGAGGCCATTATGCTGTCCCTGCGGGCCTGCTCCGCCTTCATCTCCTTTTTCTTCCCGATGTTGTTGATGAAGGAGAAAGGTATCCTGTATGACTGGTCAAGGAAGACCGTGTTTTTCTTGATCCTGTTTGACGCGTTGGTCAGATGAATGTCTATTTCCCTGGCATCCACGGTGGTATCCCTTATCCATGTGTTGTCGACGATACCTCCGTTCTCGCTTTTCTCGACACGGTTGAAGATATATCCGGCGTGCATGAGATAGCGCTTGCCCATATAGTTGGTGGCTGCGACGAATGTCCTGTTGTCCACATCCTCTCTCCTGAGCATACCGTTTCCTCCGAATCTGTGGTATTCAAGGGTCACATTCAGCTCCGGAAGGATATTCTGGGTGGTAAGTATCTTGATGTTTGACTCTTCCTTCTCCTGGTTGGCGAAAAGGGTCCCCCAGTATGCCAGCTCGGTGTACGGGGTCTTCGTGTTGAACATCGGCAGGCTTTCAGGCGAGTAGTTGTATATACGGTAAGGCGTGTAGAAGATCACATTCTCTTCATCCTCGCGCCTGAAATAGTTGTAGGTCTGCACAGGAGAGCCTATCACACCGAGGTAGGAGGCATTTATGTCGCTCTGGTAGAACGGGTAGTCGTAGAAATGGTAGTTGTACGTAGTGTCCTGGCTGTGGAGGTCGACATCGTTGAAGTATCTGTCGTGGGTCCATGTGATAAGCCTCTTATACTGCATGGAGTCCGGCACCGCGAATGTCTCCAGGATCCTCGGGGTGGCGGCGATGATGCTGTCCCTGGCCGAGATGATGCTGTCTCTCCTGTCAAGGATGCTGTCCATCTTCGCCATCAGGGCCGGAAGTTCCTGCTCCTTTATGACCTTTTTCTGCTCTTTTCTCGACAGGGAGTTGAACCATATTATGGAATCCCTGAATGCTATGTCGGCCGAGTCCCTCCTATAAAGGGAGTCGAGAAGGTGAAGCTGCACTGTGTCCCCGGCCTGCATGAGGGAATCCCTTGTCTGCTTCCTGGTGGGGGCGTCTTTCAGCTCTACATAATACCGGAACCTCAATGTGTCTGTGAGCCTCAGCGAGTCCGGGGGTATGATGGTATCCCTTGCTGTCAGTGAATTTATGGAGTCGACTTTTGAGAACAATGTGCCTACGGCTGCGGCTATGCCCGCATTGGATGACACCAGAAGGATACTGTCAGAGACTGCAACACCCTCAGTGTCAGCTGGTACTGTGATGACTGAACTGTCCGCCTCCCTTGCCTGTCCGAGGGAGTCCGCAACTGACAGTATGCGTCTGCTGCGCGCAGCATCAATCCCGAAGGACTGCACGGCCGCGATCCCTACCAACAGTGCCGGAATCCATATTTTTGACAACAGGTTCTTCATACGAACCTGCAAAGGTATGTAAATAATTTATTTTTACAAAATCTCGGCTCCGGCGGCCCTGATCTCGTCAAGCGCCTTGCGGTGCCCGTCCTGGTCGACGTAAGCCAGTGCTCCCGACAGCAGGTGCACATTGAAACCGGCCTTTAGCAGATCCAGGCATGTGGCCTTGACACAGAATTCAGTAGCGATTCCGCATACATATACATCCCTGATGTCAAGCAGGTCCAGGACTTCTCCCATGGACTGGCCTGCCTTGTTCATGCCTTCGAACCCTGAATACTGCTCGCAGTCCCGGTCGCAACCCTTGTAGAACGTAAGCACCTCATTAATATACGGCTGGAGCTTGTCATGCACGGCTCCCCCGTGAGTGCCCGCCACACAGTGCGCCGGCCATGTGCCTCCGTTTTCCGAAAACGAGCAGTGCTCTGCCGGATGGTGGTCGCACACGAACAGGATCGGGAAGGTGTCCAGGATATCGTTCTCGTCCCCGTTCTGCCCGGCGGTCATCTTGTCGATGAATGCTGCAGCCTCGTTGACTGCATTCTTCGAATTGAGACATGCGAGGGACCCGTCGATGAAGTCATACAGCATGTCCACTACTACTAGAGCTGAATCTGTCATGGCGCCTTAGAGTCTGAAATTGTTGATCTCTGAAACCAGTCTGTTGATTATCTGCATTTTGAGGTCATAGAGACTGTCTGATATGTCTACCTTGTAATAATGAGGATTGATAAGACGCCTCTCGCTCGGGCTGAAATGCATGAGAGTGGAGTTGTAGTATTCTTTCTTTTCCTCCAGAGTATGCACCGGCACGCATCTCTTCCCGTTTTCCATCACCTTGGCCTGCAATGCCTTGGCCGTATAGGTCCCGGCATCGAAAGTCTTGTACTTGTATCTGTCGTTTTCGTCATATATGGTGAACTCCTCCCCGTTCTCTATCCTGGATGAGAGCGCGTCCCCGCGCAGGCAGGTCACGTCGGCCTTGAAGACATCCCCTTTTTCAGGGTCATTCCTGCTGATCCTGTAGGTGATCTGGAATCCGGGGTTTATGAGCTTGGACTTGTCCTCCGAGCGCTTGAGCACCGGCTGCCCGTCCATCTGCACCAGCTTGTATACATTGCCGAAGCACGGGTTCGCCTTGCTCGTGGCTATGGCGTCACCTACCCCGTATGAGTCGATGCATGCCCCCTGCCTCTCCAGATCGGAGATTATGTACTCGTCAAGGGAATTTGTCGCGAATATTTTGCATTTGCGGAATCCGTTCTCGTCCAGAATCCTGCGGCACTCGCACGAGAGATATGCGAGGTCACCGCTGTCCAGCCTTATCCCGTAGCCGTACGGGTAGCTGTCGTCTATCCCGTTTTCTTTATAGGCCCTCATGGCGTTGAGTATCCCGCACTTGAGAGAGTCGTAAGTGTCGATGAGAAGGATCAGAGGCTCGTTCATGTGGGTCTTTATATAGGAGTCGAAGGCCTTGTGCTCTCCTTCTACGGAACATCCGAACGAAGTGACATAGCTGTGGGCCATAGTCCCTGTCGAGCCGCATCCGAACATCACTCCTGTAAGGATGTTGGAAGTGTTGCCGCACCCCGCGATTATTGCCGCTTTCGCTCCATAGGCAGCCGCCCACGGGCCATGCGCCCTCCGGGACCCGAACTCGCTTACAGGCCGGTTTGTCGCCCTGCACACCCTCGAGGCCTTTGTCGCTACTGCCATCTGGTGGTTCATTATGCACAGCATCGGGGTCTCCAGCACCTGTGCCTCTATAACAGGGCCTTCCACTATGATCACCGGCTGGGACGGGAACACGATCTCGCCTTCACGCATAGCGTAGATGTTGCCGGTGAACTTCATGTGCGAGAGGTACTCCCTGAACTCTGCATATTCGTCCCCGGGAAGGAACTTCCCGAAGAAATCCGCCGGCATGTTGCCCAGGTTCTCCACCATTTCCAGCACTTCGTCCACGCCGCTGACAACGGCCCAGTTGTTGTTTTCAGGGGCTTTCCTGTAGAAAAGATTGAATACCGCGGTCTTGTCTTTCATCCCGCAGTCATAAAACGACTTTCCCATCGTATACTGGTACTTGTCGGAACAATACGCATTGTTAAGCATAAAAACCGGTTATAAGACCCATAATTACCGCCCGTAGAGCGTCAAATCCCGACAAAGTTACACTTTTTTGTGAGACATTGTTATTTTCTTTAATTTTGTGGCCCGCGGACATTTTCATGCCGCAATTGGACTTTAAGATCAACTTTATGGGAACCAATACATTATCCGACCTTTTTGCTGCCCGTTTCGGGGCAGTCCCAGATTCTGTCGTCCCTCTTCCGGTGTCCGGGAGCCACCGGCAATATTTCCGACTCTCTGGCGGCGGGACGGGGGCGATAGGGGTCATCGGGACCGACCGCCGGGAGAACAGCGCGTTCTGTACAATGGCTGGGCATTTCCGCTCAAAAGGGATCAATGTGCCTGAAATATACGGCATCAGCGGGGACGTGATGTGCTACCTCCAGGAGGATCTCGGGGATGTCTCCCTGTTTGACTATGTCTCCCGCGGAAGAAAGGAGGGGAGCTACAGCCCGGAGGACAGGAAGATGCTTCTGGAGACTGTCGCAGGCCTTCCGAAGCTGCAGTTTGAAGGTGCGGAAGGCCTGGATTTCGGGGTGTGCTTCCACTCAGGGGCCTTTGACGGAAGGATGGTGATGTTCGACCTCAACTATTTCAAGTACTGCTTCCTCAAGACAGCAGGCATAGACTTCGACGAGATACGGCTGCAGCAGGATTTCGAGAGCCTCCGGGATGACATAGCCGCAGTCCCTTCAGATGTGTTCATGTCCAGGGACTTCCAGTCAAGGAATGTAATGGTAAAGGACGGAAAGCCGTACTATATTGATTTCCAGGGCGGGATGAAAGGCCCTATGTATTATGACCTGGCATCTTTCATATGGCAGGCCAGGGCCAGATACCCTCAGGGGCTCAGGCGCGATATGATAAAGGCATACCTGGATGCACTGTCTGTTTACAGGCGGCCGGACCCGGTGGATTTCCATGAGAAACTGCGCCTTTTCGTGCTGGTGCGCACACTCCAGGTGCTGGGCGCATACGGGTTCAGGGGCTATTTTGAGAAAAAGGAGCATTTCCTGAAAAGCATCCCTGCGGCGGTGGAGAATATCAGGGGGCTTCTGTCTGCCCCGCTGGATTCCTATCCTTATCTCGGACGTGTCCTGGGCGGGATAGTGGCCGCATTTGACAGGGGGGAGCTGAAGTATCTTCCGGAGGAAGAGCCTTCAGCAGGGGAAAAGTGCCTTACTGTCACAGTCTGCAGCTTTTCCTACAAGAAGGGTATACCGGAAGACATTTCTGGCAATGGCGGTGGATATGTCTTTGACTGCCGGTCCATCCATAACCCGGGACGCTATCCTCAGTACAGGTCTCTCACCGGGAAAGACGCTGCCGTGGCGAAGTTCCTTGAAGACGACGGTGAAGTGCTCAGGTTCCTGGACAATGTATATTCCCTGGTGGACACTCATGTGGCCCGTTACCTGGAGCGCGGGTTCACTCATCTGATGGTTTGTTTCGGATGCACTGGAGGGCAACACCGTTCGGTCTACTGTGCGGAGAAGCTTGCCGGGCATCTGTCTGCGACGCCGGGTGTGAAGGTCAGACTTTTTCACAGGGAGGAAAAGAGATGAAGGCTCTTATATTCGCGGCAGGGATGGGCACCAGGCTCAGACCTCTGACAGACACTATGCCCAAGGCCCTTGTGCCGGTGTGCGGCAAGCCGCTCCTGTGGCACGTGATGATGAAGCTGAAGTCCGCCGGAATAACGGAGGTCGTGGTCAATGTCCATCACTTTGCAGACATGGTCGAAGACTACCTCAGGTCTGCCGGAGACCTGGGCATGACGGTGCACATCTCCGATGAGCGGGACTTGCTCCGCGAGACAGGCGGTGGGATCATGCATGCGCGCAAGTATCTCCAGCCGTCAGATGACGGGGAGGGCAGCGGTAGAGAAAGGCATTTCCTGGTGCACAATGTGGACATACTTTCAGACCTGGACATCGGCTGGTTCGAGTCCCAGGTCCGTCCGGATGCCCTGGCGACTCTGCTGGTGAGCAGCCGCAAGACAAGCCGCTATCTGCTCTTTGACAGCGACATGAGGCTTGCCGGGTGGACCAATGTAGCCACAGGAGAGGTACGTACACCATATCCGGACCTTGATGTGTCATCATGCCGGAAGCTTGCTTTCTCCGGCATCCACATCATCTCCACTTCCGTCTTCCCGGTTTTCATTCAGGAGGGCTTCGGGGAAAGATTCCCCATAATGGATTTCTATCTCAAGGCAGCGGCCAGCTATCCTGTATATGGTGTCCAGGCAGAGAATCTGCATATGATAGATGTCGGGAAACCGGATGCCCTGGATGAAGCCGGGCGGTTCGTCCTCTCCAGAATGGGGGATGATGCCTTCCGGGACAGTTAACGGAAAGTCAATGTGAACACTGTGCCGGAGCTGTCGCTTCTGGATAGCCTCAGGCTTCCGTTGTGCAGTCTCATGATCTGTCTCGAGATGCTGAGCCCGATGCCTGTCCCGGAAGGCTTGGTGGTGAAGAACGGCACGAATATCTCCTCCTGGCTTTCCTTGCTGATGGGATGCCCGTTGTTGCACACGTCCACCACTATGCTTTCCATGCTGTCTATCCACGCCGTTACATCCACTCGGTCCGCCCCTGCCTGGATAGCGTTCTTGGCCAGGTTCACAAGTATCTGCGAGATCTGGTCTTCGTCCGCGTACAGAAGTATGTCCTCGTCTTTCTCCTGATAGCTCAATACGGCTCCGGCCTGCGCGAACTGCTCTGCTGTGAGCTTCTGCACACTGCCTATGAGATCCTTGAGGAAGAACGCTTTCCTCGAAGGTGCGGCGATATGGGTGAGGTCCCTGTATGAGTTGACGAACTTTATCAGGCCTTTGGAGGAAGAGGCTATTGTCTCCAGCCCGGCCTTGATGTCCGGGCCCTGGACTGGCACTCCTGCCGGGGATTCTGTGCCCTTCCCGTCCGTCTCTTCCATATACCTGGCAAGCGCGTCGCTCAGGGATGCGATAGGGGTGACGGTATTCATGATTTCGTGCGTAAGCACCCGTATGAGACGGGTCCATGACTCTGCCTCGTTCTCCTCGATGTCGCTGCTTATGTCATTGAACGCCACTATCTTCACATTCTTCCCTCTGATCAGCGCGGAGGATGCTGTGATAGACAGGGTTATGCGTGAGGACTCGTTGTAGTATCCGGCTCTTTCCTCCACGCCCTCGGCCACTTTCCTGAAAGCGTCGGCAAGCGGTTCGCTTATCCTTCTGAGCTGCCTTATGCTGCTGAATGTCGCCATGCCGAGCACCTGCAGGGCCTTGGCGTTGCAGTAGTTGACCCTTTCTCCGTCCTCGTCTATCACCACGATGCCTGTCTGCACATGGTCCAGCATCTGCCCGTAGTATCTTTCCTGCTGCCTGATCTCGTCCTTCTCTTTCTCGAAGATGTTCCTGAGCCTGTTGAGTGTCCTGTTGAGCCTGCGGTCCACCAGTGTCTCTTCGCGGAAACGGAAATTTGTCTCTTTGTCCTCAAGGGCGTCGAGCATATAGTTCACCTTTCTGCGTGTCCTCCCTGAGAAGATTATCCCTGCTGCGATGACTGTGAGGATGACGGAACCTGCCAATATGAGTATGTATCCTGTTTCCACGATAGGGTGATGCTGTCTTGTCAGATGTTGTATTTCTTGAGTTTGTTGTATAAGGTAGGCCGGCTGATGTCCAGGGCCTTGGCTACCATGGAAAGGTTCCCGTTGTACTTGCTCATGGCGGAGCGGATGGCCTTTTCCTCTATCATCTCCAGGGTGTCTTCCCCCTCTCCATGCCCGGGCTCTCTGCCTGGCATCTCTTCCTGCACTGTGTCCGTGGCCGGCATGCCGATGGACTCCGCTGTCTGGAAATCCTTTCTGGTGAGCTCTTCCCCTTCAGACATTATCACTGCCTTTTCCATGCAGTTCTGGAGTTCCCGGATGTTTCCCTTCCACTGGCACTGGAGCAGCCATCCGGATGCTTCCTTGCTGACAGAGCGGGCTTTCCTTCCGTACTGGCTTGCGAATTTGCCGAGGAACATTTCGGCCAGGGGCAGGATCTCATCTTTCCTTTCCCTCAGAGGCGGGAGCTGAATGTGCACAGTATTGATCCTGTAGAAAAGGTCCTCGCGGAACCTTCCTTCCTTCACCATCTGGGCGAGGTCCATGTTCGTCGCGCAGACAAGCCTTATGTTTACAGGGATTGTGCGGGTGTCGCCGACCCTGGTGACAGTCCTGCTCTGCAGGGCCCTCAGCAGTTTAGACTGCAGGTGCAGAGGGACATTCCCAATCTCGTCCAGGAAAAGTGTGCCTCCCTGCGCCTGCTCGAACTTGCCCGGCACATCCGCTTTCGCATCCGTGAACGCACCTTTCGCGTGGCCGAAAAGCTCGCTTTCGAACAGCGATTCAGGCACGGCGCCCAGGTCCACGCTCACCATAGGCATCCCGCTGCGCGGTGACATCCTGTGTATCTCCCTGGCCAGCACATCCTTCCCTGTGCCGTTCTCTCCTGTGATAAGGACGGACGCGTCTGTGGGGGCTATTTTCTCTACAGTCTTCCTGATGCCGGCCATCCCTGGGCTGCCTCCCCAGTACATCACGCCACTGTCTGCGTTCCCGGCCCTGTTTTTCGTGTCAGCCTCTGCCCTGTGCCTCTGGCATGCGTCCTGCAGGACCTTGATGAGCTTGTCATTCTCCCACGGCTTGACAATGAAGTCGGCCGCCCCGCGTTTCATCCCTTCCACAGCCAGGGCAATGTCGGCATACGCGGTGAACAGGACGACCTGGATGTCGGGGAACCTGGCTTTGAGCTCAGAGAGCCAATAGAGGCCTTCGTTGCCGGTGTTTATGTCCCTGTGGAAATTCATGTCCAGCAGTACGGCGTCCGGCCTGAAGGATTCTGTCTTCGATATGAGTTCATTCGGTGATGGAATGATTTCCACCTTGCCGAAATGCATGGGCAGCAGGATATTGAGAGCCGACCTGATTCCGGCGTTGTCATCCACCACCAGTATTTTCCATTTGTTTGCAGGCATTTTTCCAATATTTTCCCATGCTTCCTGCATGGAGCGCAACATCTGCAAATTTAAGAAACTGTCTTGAAATTTATATTAGAAATTTTTAAAACAGTTTCTTGTCTTGAAAATCAATGTTTTATCCACCATCCCGCCGGGGTCCTGTCGCAGGCCTCAGGCCTGCTCTTTAATAGGTAATTCGATGAATTTAATTCATCGAATTCACATTGTTTTAAGATTTTCTGCAAACCGTGGCTGCCGCATGCCGGAAAAATGCCTATCTTTGGACTGCCTGGTTTTCAGGCAGGCATATCAAGCAATCGCAAGATACGGACAGCAGGGTCTCTCCGTTGTATTTCGGACCGAATGCGCTGCCGGTCCCTGAAATGCTGGACGGCAAAGTGTACGAACGGCTTCATACGGAGATTGCATTTGATCTGCATATGGGCTATCATGGCGACCTGACGGAAACGGTGTTTGCCAAATTGAATATTCCCCTTTTCTCTTCACGGGTGAATCTGTCATTATGGATGCCGGTGGTGGAGTTCTATTCAAACACTGCGGAATCATTGGCATGGCAGGATCCTCAGGTGCGGAGCCTCAAGGGGACTGCGATTGGAAAACTCTACATCTCAACGGATATACAGCTGCTGAGGCAGACACGGACAAGACCGGATATTGTCGTCAGGGCCGCAATCGTGACGGCATCGGAGGACACAGAGAAATACGCGAGATTCTTTTGGGCGAATAGTACTCTTTTAGTACACCTCAACAAAAATTAAATCCCTGCTAATCAAACGATTGACAGGGATTCTTCGTGCGGTATCCTTACCAAATATCGAACTATCAATTATCGTACCATAGCAGATTCCGTGCGTGAATTTATGAACTTTATCAGGTGGTATGAGGAGTTCCACGGAATGAAGCCGTGGGAGTAGATGCCTATGTCATAGTAAGGTATGACTTCAACGAATAATTATCAGTATGTTTTTAGATTCTAATAGATGCTATTTTGCTGAAAATAAGTTTGTTATGTCCCGGGTGTGGTGGCGTAATAAAAGGATAACATCTGTTATCCCCCTCTTATTATGCGTATCCTATCAGTAAGTATGATATGTATCTAACAGTTCTGTATGATAATTTTTTGATGTATTCAAAAAATCCTTACCTTTGCGGCGTTATCGCAAGGTAACAGACATATTAGCGAAAGTGTTTTCGTGTCCTTCTATGAGAATGTGGAAGTTTTCTATGCCAAAGGATTACGGAATGTGCTTGCGCTCGTGCATTGGTTATGCTGTATGCCCTGTTCTGGGGCTGATACTCCATATCGTGCCGAGTGTGGAGTATTTCAGTAGTTTATTTGGCAAAGGTCTTTCCACAACCTTCATAGGATAAACATTGGAATT
>JADIMB010000072.1 GCA_017694995.1 Candidatus Cryptobacteroides faecavium
AAGGAGGGACGTCCACTACCTATAGTTCAGATGGGACTCTTTGTGGACAGAGATGGCTTTCCTCTTGCGATGTGCATCGAGCCGGGGAACAAGGCGGAGACCACCACGCTCAAGCCTATGGAGGAGATACTCAAGGACAAGTTCGGTCTGCCAAAGTTGGTGGTGTGTACTGACGGCGGTCTGTCATCTTACGATAACCGCAAGAATGACAGTATCTGGACCCTACACCAATGTCAACGGGTGAGACGCTGGAGCAGCGCATCATCGTAAATTTCTCCGTTAAGTACAGGGATTATCTTGCCCGTGTCCGTAACCGACAGGTGACACGTGCAATGGCCCTGTTGGCAAAGGGTCAGGGAGCGACATCCAAGCGCAAGAGCCCGAATGACGCGAAGCGCCACATTAAAGCCGAGCATTGCACCACGGACGGGGAACTTGCTCAAATTGAAAATTTTTCCCTCAATCAGGAAATGATAGACCAGGAAGCACGCTTCGACGGTTTTTACGCCCTGTGTACGGTTCTTAAGGATCCGGCCCCCGTCATCATCAAACTGAATAGCGGTCGATGGATCATTGAACAGTGCAGGGTTCAGAACCGACACGCAGATAGTCACTAAACAGAAGATGAGGAGCATCATCGCCCAGACTAAGAAACGCGAGAAAGATGAAGAAGAAAACAACAAACAGTAGAGCCGAAGTCCCTTGACCATCCGGCGCCCCAAAGGCTTATCTACTACAAAGTCTGAAAAAAAATCATAATCCCCAAATCGCCATTACAGCGGTCTGGGGACTTGATATATCATAGATATAGCCCTATCTAAGTGTCAAAGACAAGAAAGTAAGCATTTCCTCTGAATCTGCAAAATGAGTTTTGAATCTTAGTGCCCGTCAGAGTTGCACTTCTATCTTGACATTACAGACTTAAAACTAAAACAATTCATATTCAAATAATTATAATTAGTGCATATATTCTTAGAAAAACAGCCATGAGAGAATCGGAAAATCGCCTACGAGCCGCCTAATCTTTGCAATCGCCCGTGAAATCATATTCATGGATGACTGCTCATTGATATCGAAAATGACAGCGACCTCCTTATGGGAAAGTCCTTTTGCATATTTAAGATATATCGCCATGCGCTGGTTTCCTGAAAGCTGGCAGAAAACTCCCATCACCCTTTTCCGTCTTGCAATGTCCTCATCGCTGGTGCCTTCGTCAATGGTTGTCAGGAAATACTCCTCATTCATGTCAATAAAAGGCAACTCATCAAGACTGCAGTGAGGCTTCAATGCCTTTAGCCTGTCGTAGATTATGTTCCTCAGGGAAAAGAGAAGCCATGAACGGGCACACATTACGTCACGGAAACGATGAGGAGAACAGATCAGCTTCACAAAAAGATCCTGGATACAATCTTTAACGAAATCAATGTCAGCGAAATACTTCATGCCGAAATTCAGCAGAAGATCATAGTGACGACTGTAAAGCACCTCTATGGCCTTCATTTCACCGGCAGAGGCAAGTCTCACCAGTTCCTTGTCTGACATTCCGTTAAGATTCAACATATCCGTCTCTCAATGATTAGAATTCCTCGACTGTCTCCCTGCCGTCAAGCCAGGCAATCATGTTCATGACAAGAAGATTCCAGTTCTGAAATCCACGATTGAGCACAGGCTCTCCCGTCACCGGATCATAATACTCGTGCATGGCACCGAAGCGTTCCAGGTCACGCCCGAGAAGAAGCACTGTCTTTTCGGCAAGGTCGCGTGCATCAGCAGTGTACCCGTAAGCGACAAGCCCTCTCCAGACAAAATAGTTGGCACAGATCCACACTGGCCCAAGCCAGGACGACGGGTTGCCGCTTGCCTTGACATTGTACATCTTTTCTGTAGGAGCCAATGTGTACACTCCTGCCGGAGCATTGAACAATCTGCAATCCCTGTAATTCCTCATGACCATCTCCTCTGCCTCTTCTGCTGTAGCTATACCACACCACATAGGCAGAAAGCCGCTCCATACGCTGAAACGCTGGAGAAGACAATCATATTCACGAGGCGCTCCCTGATGAAGGGTAAATCCGGAATGTTCAGGCTTAATGACCGGGAGCAGATTAAAGTCCACGCTATAATAGAAACCGTCACGGGAATCCCAGCAATGCCTGCGGATTGACTCGCGGAGCTCTTCCGCCATAAGTTCGTAATCCCTGCCGTTTTCCTGCAGACCGAGACAGTCGCTGATATACTTCATGGCAAGCAGTTCCTTATACATCAGCGTATTAAGGAAAATTGAGCCTGAACTTTCCTCAGGTCTATAGAAAGTGGACGGGTCATTGTCAACCCCTATCATCTCATCATTTTCCCAATACAGCAGACCTGTCTCCTTATGACGGTGCCAGTTCATATATTTCGCCACAAATGACGACAGCACACAATACTGTCCGCGGAGCCATTCGGCATCCCCTCCCATATTCCTGACAATAAAGGCTGCATGCTGTGCAAGACATGGCTTGTGCATGTTTATCTTGTAGATATTGCGGGAACGGAGAATTTCTTCACGGGAAGGAAATGTCCTGGATATGCAGACAGGGATATATCCATCCATACCTCCATAGCTCAGAGCATTCAGTACGCATCCCTGTTCATAGCGCAGAGCCTCCTCCTTGTCTGCATCTGTTCCGCAGTCCAGCAGAATCTGCCTCAGTGCGACACTGCTGAGCCATGAATCCCAATCCCACAGGTCGTCGAGATATGCGGCACTTCCGGGAGCTATGAACGGATATTTCAAGGAACCTCCAGGTTCACGGTACATGGCTTTCATCAGGCAGGAGATACTGTCGCGACATATTTTCTTGTATTTCGACACGTTAGCCCTGGTATGTCCAGGCATGGCAGCGGACAATACAACAGGAAAAGCCAGAGCCACAGACAGCAGCAATATTGCCGCCACAATTGCTTTACTTCTTTTCATATCTGTCTTCATTCCATTTTCTATCAAGAAGTTTCATAAAATACGCGCCGACTACTGAACGGTTGCGGAACTGCAGGGAGTGAGGACGGTCCGTCCATATCCAGTCGCCCATCGGAGAGCGGTCCTCAGTTTCGTCCATAAACTTCCATACCGGTTTCACCAAAGCCCGGAAATCAGTTTCATTGTCTGCCATTGTGGCTGACCAGATGACCCAGTCTGTCTTGGTGTACTGCTCACGGCAGTCAAGAGGGAGGCCATAGATGTTCTGGTGTGCAAGATAGAACGCGATTTCTTTGCCGAACACCTTTTCCGGGAATATATTCCATCCGAACAGCTTGTCCCACACGAGATTGTACTTCTGGCTCCAGGTCCCCGGACGGTCAAATGTCAGACGGTAATGGTCACCGTCATCGGCCATCCTCTCCCATTCGGCAGCATAGGCGCGCGCCTTCTGCATATAAGTCCTGCCCGACTCCCTGTCACCAGCCATGTCCGCAAGATAGCCGTATGCGGCAATACCAAGGACAGCTTTTCCGGCAAGATTGGCATTATGGGCGAAATGTCCGGCAAAGTCATCGGTACAGAGCTGGTTCTCAGGGTCAAGTCCATATTCTTCAAGGTATCCGGCCCATTTGCTGAAAAGAGGCATATATTTCATGGCAAACCCTGCATTTCCCTCGGCCCTGGCGATTGCTGCAGCCATGATAAGCATATTCCCGCTTTCCTCCACAGGCATGTCTCCGCCATAATTCTGCCCGTTGGCAAGCGGATAGCGTCCTACATCATGGGCGGCGAAAGGCTTGCCCCATCTGTCGGACGAGCAATAGTCCAGAATAGGATTCATAAGTGCTTTGGCCAGTTCAACATTATAGAGCAGGAATATAGGTATGGAAGGATAGGACAGATCCACAGTGCCGATGGACCCGTTGCTGAAATTCTCTTTCGAGAGATAAAGAGGAAGCCCTTCAGGAGTCGCCACAAGCTTATGCGCCGCAAATGTCTGTCTCCATGCGAGGGCGCAGAGTTCTGCATACTCCTTTCCTCCTGCCGCTTCAGCATCTGCCATAAGCCTGTCGTTGAACCTGCCGCACTCCTTCATCAGTACGGAATACTCATCCGCAGCCTTCACGAACTGACCGCAGATGGTCTCGAATCCCGAACGGTTCCAGTACGGGCGCAGGTTCTGCCTGAAATACTGGATGGCCTGCACATCATCATAGCCGACCATCACATAGCCTGAAGTGCCTTTGGATTTTCCAAGCTCCTTCCTGAGTGCCAGACGCTTGCCTTCCACTGTAAACTCAGCATCGCGGCTGTCCGCCACAAGGTAGAAATATCCCCAGTCGATACGGCGGTCATCACCCCATTTTTCAAGCATGTGCTGCATGGTTGTCCCGGAGCGCATATATGTCAGGCCGTCCGAAGTCCAGAGGGATTCTTCCGTCGGCTGTCCCGGATGATCCACCGCCCAGAGCGGAGACGCTTCCAAAGTAAGGGACAGCCTATGGGATTTCCCGTCACTGCTTTTCACATCATAAGTAATATAGTTTACCGGACGAGACGCAAGTTCCAGATTGTCCGGAAGAAACGGGGCCGTGAAAGTAAGCGTAAGGTCTACAGGACCACAGGCAAACTCGTAGACTGTCTGCGTCGGCAGATAATCCACACTCTTCTGTACAGCAGTGCGCGGGAAACGCTCTGTACATTTGTCTGCAACAAGCAGGGCAAAGTCAATGATGCCGTAGCCTTCCGCATTCTTCACATGTGCTGAAATCAGATTGTCCCCAGGATGGAGGAGTGACTCACCACAGAGTGGGACCATATCGTGCTCGCTCTCCTTTCCGCTGACACTTACCACTCTGACTCCGTTGACATATATTTCGGCACTGTCATCATTGGTATATTCAAGAAACCAGTCCTTGTGCTGTACGTCATCAGGCAGTACTATTGTCCTCCGAAGCCACAGTTCCGGAGAAGTCCAGCGAGTAGAAGCACCGGTCCGGCAGAACTCATTGCGTATCATGACAAACCTGCCGCCTTCACCGTCAGTGCCGAAAGCACCTTTACCGGACCGCCAGGAGGAATCGTCAAAGGACTCTGATGTCCAGTCTCCGGATGGAGCTTCAGTCGTGTATCTGGCAGTCCATTCACCCCATTCCGAATTAGGTGCGACAGTGACAGGAACAGTAAAGTCACGTCCTAAGAAACGGTAGTCAATGCCGTCGACCGTGAGCACTCCGAGCAGCGGATGTTCGCTGCCTGTCCAGTGTCTTGTGGCATCTGCATACAATGTATCGGTCATCGACCATAGATTTGTCGAAGGGTCTATCGCTATAAGCTGATATGCCGGAGCACGCAGGTTATTGCGTACTCCGAACACAGGGACAGCCAAGACAGACAATATTATAAGTAGAAACAGTTTCCTCATTTTGTATTGACTGTATTTTTAGAATCAGAAAACAGGTCTGACGGATACCATGGAATCACCCGCAAGGGTAAGGGTCAACGTCCCTTCTTTCACATCCATGACAACCGGTTCCCCTTCCCCTTTTTCTGTAAGTTCACACACCGACACGGTCCTGACATCCTTCCAGTCCTCAGGAAGAGTCCAGCTGCGGTCTGTATATCCGTTCTTGGAATAGGCTACAATCTCCATTTCATTCCAAACCACAGGGAAGAACACGTCATCACCGTCACGGAGCAGGATACCGTTCCTGGCCACAGTCCTTCCGGGATAGTCGGCGACAAGCCCGCCGCTATATGTGACAGTCTGGCTGTCAGCATCATATTCCACTATCCTATGGCTTTTGAAATACATATACGGCAAAGTACGGGTCGCTATACCGTATTTAGCCTTTTTCCATGCCCTTGCCATATCCTTTGACGGATCGCAGTCGACAAAATTGAAATCATCCTCTCCCTGATAGTTGTCCCCGAACAGGAAAGTCTCCTTATGCCACAGCCTGCCGAATTTGCCTTCCTGACCACCGGCAATCAGAGAAGCCGGAAGTACGGCACGTTCTGCGGCCGACATATCAAGCCACCAGACAGCAGGGGTCAGACCTATCATCGGGTCACAGCGCTGCCCGTTGTGGAGAAACTCGACTGTCACATCCACACCTCTGTCACGCATATACCTGAGCATCTTGCGCATAGCGGTTTCCTGCTCTGCCATATAGTCTCCGTGGTACGGACTTTCACGGGCATAGAAGGCATCACAGTGCACTGTCCTGGCATCACCGAGATTTGCAATCCTGATAAGTTCGTCCAGACGTTTCTGAAGATAGCCCTTTTCCCATTCGGCAGCAAGATTGACATCATACATCGGCAGTCCGTTGAACACCGCACGGCTTATAAGGTTGCCTTCAACATCACGGCATATCAAGTCGTTTTCCACATATTCGTCCCAAAGCGGAGAATTGGGCTCTGCATCGTGGACAAGCATGTGAACGGACACTGTAGTATTGTATTTCTTCGCCTCCTTCTGAAGCCACAGATAGCTGTCACGGGCAGACGCATCTTCCGGACGTCTGAGGGATTCATTGAATTCATGGAAAGCCGGATACTTCCAGTCATGGCCTTCATACTGCCAGCCTACAAGATAGACAATCTTAGGGATGCCACGGCTTAGCACATCCATCCCCTTTATGACTTCCAGGACCTCGCTGAACGTCAGCCCCACATTGGAACCGCCTTTGCCGTCCGGACGGGCGAGGAAGAGTTTCATCATCATGGCCCTGTCATATTCAAGCATATACGGGCGTTCCGGCTGCATGGTTACGGTGTAGTCATAGTATTCTCCTGAGACTTCATCTTTTTGTCCGGAATTACCAGCAGCACATCCCGCCAGAGCTATGGCACTGACAGCTGAAACAAGAATCAGAGTGTTTATTTTCATTCTATTTAGTTTTATTTTGTCTTTAATATTCGGATTCCCCGACTCAGCCGGGGATGACAGCCTATTCGGCAGGCTGGATTGAGACCATGGTATTGGCATCAAGGGAAAGCCGTATGCACCGGTCCACCACTTCCATGCGCTCAGGAGTGCCGGGGCCCTCTTCAGTCAGGATGCGGACATTGACGGCGGTAACATCATTCCAGTCAGCCGGCAGAGTCCAGCTCCTGCGTGAATATCCGTTCTGGGAATAAGCCATGATTTCCTTATGGTCAGTAATCCAGACAAGCGGGAAGAAGATATTGTTATGGTCGCGCAGCAGTACTCCGTCATGAGTTACGGTCAAATCCCCGTAATCCGATACAAGACCGCCGCTGTAAGTCACAGTCCTGTTCACTGCATCATAGCCTTCCACATTATGACGGTTGAAATACATATATGGAACAGTACGGGTCGCAATACCCAGCTTCGCCTTTTTCCACGCCGACTTCATGTCATTTCCACTGTAGTCCACAAAATTGAAGTCGCTTTCAGCGTGATAATTGTCTCCGAACAGGAAAGTCTCCATCTCCCAAAGATTATTGAACTTGCCCTCCTGTCCTCCTGCAATCAGGGATGCAGGCAATTCTGCCCGTTCCTCAGCAGTAAGGTCAAGCCACCATACTGCAGGGCTGAGACCTATCATAGGGTCAGAGCGCTGCCCGTTGTGGAGAAACTCGACTGTCACATCCACACCTCTGTCACGCATATACCTGAGCATCTTGCGCATCACGACTTCCGTCTGCTCGACAGTAACTCCATGATATGGGCTTTCACGTGCATAGAAGGCATCGCAATGCATAGTCCTGACCTTATCAAGGCGAACCAGTCCGGCAAGGTCGTCAAGACGGTCCTGAAGGTATCCCTTTTTCCATTCGTTCACGATATTGATGTCATACATGGGGACACCGTTGAAAGTTCCGCGAGTTATGAAAGCACCGGTGGCGTCAAGACAGATAAAGTCATTCCTGACATATTCATGCCACAGAGGGGAATTAGGATACGCATCCTGGACAAGGACATGTACGGAAACCGTAGTATTGTATTTTGCGGCCTCGTCCTGAAGCCAGTAAAAGCTTTCCTGAGCCGTAGCATCTTCCGGACGTTTCAGGGCCTCGTTGAATTCATGGAACGCAGGGTATTTACAGTCATGGCCTTCATACTGCCACCCCACAAGGTAGACAATCTTCGGCAGGCCACGGGTAATGGCATCCAGTCCCTTTATGACATCCAGGGCATCCGCAAATGTAAGCCCGACCTTTGAGCCTCCCTGCCCGTCCGGACGGGCAAGGAAAAGCTTCATCATAAGAGTCCTGTCATAGTCATGCATATAAGGACGTTCAGGCTTCATGGTGACGGTATAGTCATACACTTCACCCGATATATTGTCTTCCCGGTCAGGAAGCTCCGGCACCTGCTCCATCTCCGGCATCTTCCCGTCCGAACATGATGAGAACAGAGCCAACGAGCAGACCGCTGCAGAAATCAGACCTATTATTCTATATTTCATCTGTTTGTTGTTTATTGTTTGATTAGATACTGTCAGTTCACGGACTCCCCGTCAATTGTGGCGACGCGGCTCACGAACACTTCACTTATTTTTGTCCGGCCTGCGATTGCCTGAGATGCCGGGAAAGGTATGACTACTACTTTGACATAACGTGTATATATCTGCTTGGCAAGCACACTCTGAGGCACAGACACCATATATATCCCGTTGCAGTCCACAGTCTGCGCAAGGCCGCTGACCGTTGCGACCTTTGTCCAATGCACATTGGAATCAAATTCCTTAAGCCTGTTGTGCACGTCAAGATAGTCATCAGACAATCTGTCCTGATTCCCCCAGTTTCCGCTTGCGTTGATAAGACCATATTCCGTCTGATTCAGCTTCGGATCAATGCTCTCAGGAGTGACATAGAACTCCACAGCCTGAGGTGTAACGTCATACCAGCCGGAATAGCCAACCAGCACACCGCATTCTCCTACCATGACCCTGTTGCCAAGGTCTATGACGGCATAAGGGTTTCCGAGATTCTGACTGTTGGGGAAGCCGTCTATAATATGGGACATCCAGCCGTCAGTATTCTCCCACCCGTCAAACATGTACCTGAATGGCCCGAAAGGCATGGCGACAGACCCGTAAAGTATACTCCAGCCCTCCTTCTGTGTAATTTCAGCAAATGTATAGTCATGGAAACAGCATTCGACAAGCATCTCGGAACGCGACACTACAGCCGATGGAGTTTCCGAAACAAGGACAAGAGGAAGCACCATCACCCCGTTTCCGGACGCCTCCCTTATCCGGGCCACGTCAAATGTCACCGGATGGGTATAGAACTCCGCCATGGCATCGATTGCCGCAGTAGATTCCATGCTGAACATATCCCCGGAAAGGGCAACATACTGCACTCCTTCAGGTCTGCTGTAATGTTCGTCAAGATATTCCTGAGTCATCATCTCAAAACGGATGTCAGTACTGATTTTACCATTCTTGCCCACGACAAAGGATGTAGTATAGCTGTCCTCGTCGTCCGGAAGTTTAATCTTTGAGGACGAGACTTCAAAGCGCACCTCTGCCGGAGACACACTGCACCGGAGAATCACCACGTCCTTATCTTCATTGACCTTGTCTGATGCGGAAGCTATACGCACAGGAAGCACCAAAGTGGAACCGGCATTTTCAGGAAGCTGCATTGCAGCATATATTTTCTCAGCATCCAGAATCACATGAGCAGACTTTCCGCTTTCTCCGGAAGGAATCCTGACATGGTAGTCCGCCACACTGTACATGGAGGGCGTAATCACCTTATAGGCAGTTCCCTGCTTCTCGTTATAGTTCTCATCCACCCATTTCTGCCCGGGAGTCTCAAGGACTACGTCTGCGACAGCATCGACATGCAGCCCTCCCTTAAGTACGGGCACTTCGCAGTCATATTGCCTGTCAGCCACAGACATAGCTACCTCCTTAACCCCAGTCTCCTTCAGGGAAATGACCGTATAATAGTCTTCGGGGACTATCCTGTCGTAATTGCCGTTGATGTCCTGACATGAGGTCTGGCCTGCAAGAATCCAGGACACCGATGCGGCATGGAATAGTATCTTGTGATATAATTTCATCATTATCATGTTTTTCAATTGTTCCTGCTAATATCCCGGAGCCTGGACAAGCTGGGGGTTGCTGTAGATTTCACTTGATGGAATAGGAAGCATATACATACGGTCACTCCAGCTGAAAGGCTGGTCTACCCTGGTACGCACATTGAATTCCTCAAAAGTAGGGTCAGTCTTTCCCAATGCGTTCAGACCTTCGCGTGTCCCGCTCCTGAACACCTGTGGAGCTATCATCCAACGTCTGGCATCATAGTAGCGGTGCCCCTCTGCATACAGTTCGATGAAACGCTCGTTGCGTATCCAGTCGCGCAAAGACATCATGGAAAAGTCATCTTCTGTAATGTCCCGTACTTCTGCATGCCTGCGCACTGCATTCAGGGCAGCCAGCGCCTCATCTGTATTGCCGAGAGCCTCCTCGCATTCTGCAAGATTGAGATACAGTTCGGACAGATGTATCAGACGCATACCTATCTGACGTGCATTGAGAGCACCGTCCGGACGCCATGAGACATTTGGCTGGCACCACTTCTTGGTATAGAAACCGGTCACATTGTTGTCCCAGACATATCTTGTAGGGTTATATCCGTGCGCTGTGGAACTTTTCGTATCAATAATCAGAGGAGAACCGGCCTTAAGAAGAGACGAATACTCGTCACCGTCAAACGATATGTTGGCATAGAACCTGGGTTCACGCCTGGTATTCAGCTTGATGATATCCTCACGCCCGATATAGCCAGCCGACTCGAACCAGCCGGACCTCGGAAGTTCAGGGTCGTCCTTTGGAAGCACACCGTTATGCGTATAGAAATGCTCCACGGTATACAGGCAAGGGGCAAGGGCCGTCACGCCTCCATAGAAACCGCCGCTGTTGAGCACTCCGATATTGTGGGGATACATATCCGCCTGCCAGAAAAGATAACGGGAAGGACTGGAGATGACACTCCATATTATTTCACGGTTTCCTTCAGTCTCGACAGTATTGTTGGCATAACGGATTTTCATTACCTTCTTCTTGAAATCATCGTCCACGCCAGGAATATCAGGAAGAGGAACATCTTCAGAAATCCTCTGGGATTCCGAGGCCTCAAGGGTGTAGAATGAGCGCTTGCCTTCCGCCAAAGCAAACTCCAGGGCCTCCTCACAGGCATTGCGGGCACGCACCCATTTTTCCCTGCTGTATGTCGCACTGACAAGGGCAGTACCGTAGCCCGGTGTCTCATATACGGCATTCCTCCAGTTCGTATGGGGGAAAGAACCGTTCCAGAGCGGAGAGGCGGCATAAAGAAGCACACGTCCTTTCAGAGCCTTGCATACAAGAGATGTGGCACGTCCGAGTTCGGATGATTCCACCGATACAGGCAGGACAGCGGCTGCTTCATCCAGCCACCCGACTATGTGGTCCACACACCAGTCAAAATGACTGCGCCCGGGAAGATCTTCCTTTTTAGTGGATGTTTCGTAATAGTGGTCTATAATAGGGACAGGACCGTAGTTTTCAAGGAGCCTGAAATGATAATATGCACGCAGAAACTTAATTTCCGCCAGCCAACGGTCACGGTCCGCCTGCGTAACCTCCTTCGGGTCGCTCTGATTGAGAATCTTCTCAAAAAGATTGCATTGTCCGAGAGCATCGTAAGTCACAGTCCACGGCAGATTGAATAAAGGATGGTTCGACTGCACTGTAGCTGACAGCTGGTCCCATGCAGTCACCTGCCCGAGGCGTCCCCAAGCCTGGGGATTGACAGCCTCGTCGGTAGAGACCTCATGTGAGCCCAACGTTCCGAACCCGTGGTTTTCGCTTACACAAGTATAGCAGCTGTAAAGGAATGCCAGGGCATCCGTCTTGTCTTTCATCGTATCCGGAATGTCCGCCGTTTCAGGGGGCACGACATCAAGATAGCTGCAGCAGGAAACAGCCAGCGCGGCAGCAGCAACAGCTGCCTTTTTGCATATATTTTCGAGGATATTCATATTGTCTTATTGATTGATTCAGAAAGTGAACTGCAGGCCCAGACTGAAAGTCCGGTGCAACGGATAGGAATAATAGAACAGCTCGGGGTCCCAATATTTGAACGGACTCCATACAGCCAGGTTGTCTCCGCTGAAATAGATGCGGACAAACGGGAACGAGTATCCCAGTTCAAGTGTCTTGAAACGGATGAAAGAGCCGTTACGCATCCAGAACGTACTCGGCACCATATTGTTCTGCACCTCCGTGGGAGTCGTTCCCAGACGGGGATAGGCGGCATCAAGATTATTCCTGTCTGCATGATAATAGTCATCTGCTATGAATTTCATAAGGTTGCGGTCCTGGTGGAAATCATCGGCACAGAAAGAGGATATCCCGTCTATCATCAGAGTCCTCCGTGCAGAACCGTTGAAGAATACTCCGAAATCGAATCCGCGCCACACGAGGTTGAATCCGAGTCCGAACTGTATACCAGGCTGACGGCCATATTCAGAAATCATCACCTTGTCATCTTCTGTAATCATCCCGTCACCGTTCACATCACGGTATTTGATGTCACCTGGCATGGGATTGCCGCCGAGGGATGTCTGAGACGGAGAATTCATTATATCTTTGTCATCCCTGAAAAGTCCGTCGGCAATATATCCATAAGTGGCGGAAAGGGATTTGCCTGTCTGTGTCTGCCAGACGTAGGGATAGTCAGGTTCATCAATGTAGACATACTTGTTCTTTGTGCATGTAAAGTTGCCCCGGAGATCCACTGACAGATCTTCCCTGAAATCCTTGCGCCAGTTGACGCTAAGTTCGACACCCTGGTTGTCCACCTTTCCCACATTGGCCCATGGAGTGGTGGAGGAATAGCCGAGCATAGCAGGCCATGAGCTGCGTTTCTGCAGGATTCTGTCGCGCCTGTCATAGAAATAGTCCAATGTTATGTCAAGCTGGTTGAAAAGAGTCACATCAAGACCGATATCCATTTTCTTCGCCCGCTCCCAACCGGCATTGGCAACAGCATATTTCAGGAAAGCCGGGCCACTCATGGTAATCTGGTCACGCGAACCATTGTAGCTTCCTGTGGTGAAGCTGCCGCCACCGTTGAGGACAACTTCGTTACGGTACAGGAAATGCGCGGCGCCGGCAAGGAGTCCGGTCTCATCTGAACCTACAAGACCGTATGAACCACGGATCTTAAGGTTGTTGACATAAGGAGTGAGTTTTGACCACCAGGGCTCGTTGCTTACTACCCAGCCGAGGGAAATTGCCGGAAAAAGTTCAAACCTCTGTCCCTTGGCAAGACGTTCGGTACCGTTGTAGCCAAAATTGACTTCGGCAAGGTAACGGTGATCGAAATCGTATGTAAAACGTCCTGAAAAGCCCTGGTTCCTGTTTGGCAGCACATCATTGCGATACTCACGCATCATGTACATAAGCATTCCCGAGACATGGTGCCTGCTGTTGAAAGAACGGTTGTAGTTTATCCTTGCATCAAAGTAGAATGTGAAGTCACTGTACCTGCTGATACCTCCCTGGGCAATATAGTCGGTACCTTTCCTGAGGCATTCAAGCTTGAAAAAACCAGGATCAGAGGGGTCGTAGGTATAGTCCATTACACGGTAATAATATGGTTCGATGGTATTTACATAATCGGAATACGCATAGCTCTTCATATTGACCAGAGCGGAGACATTCAGACCTTCAGTGATGAAATCCAGCTTCTGGGCAGCACGCAGGGAAGCATTTATTGTCGCATAGTTGCTTTCCTTATAGGAGCTCATCATGTAGGCGTATGGATTGACGTTGAGCCGGTCGGCAGTCTTGATTGAATTTCCGAACTTTATATGCTCGTCCCCTTCCGAAACCGGAAAGAATGCAGGAAAGCTCACCGGATTGGAATTATACACATTGTCGAATATTTCTGTCAGGTCAGAACCGGGAGCACGGCGGTTTCCGAACTGCGCATTGATATGCAGGTCTACTGTGGTTGTCTTCGTCGGCTTGTAGCTGATATTGTTCTGGAAAATGTAGTTCCAGTCATTTATATTGGCATCGAAAAAATAGGCTTTCGGAACATTGAGGATACCTGAATCATGGTTCACCTGCAATCCCATGTAATAGGTGACTTTCGAACCTCCTCCCGTAAGGTTGACATTTGCACGCTGGTTGTATGTCATTTTCTTGAACATGAGGCTGTACCAGTCCACATCAGGATAGACATACGGATTTATGCCGTTTCTGGTGTTGTCAATGGTCTCCTGAGAAAAACGGACGGATGCAGAAGGATTCCTTGCAAGCAGAGCTTCATTGTAGGTCTCCATCCAGGTGGGGCCGTCAACATATTCGACACGGTTGACCGGCTGGAGAAAAGAAGACTCCACAGACACATTGATTTTCGCTCTTGTATTCTCTGTACCCTTTTTAGTGGTAATGAGCATGACCCCGTTCGCTCCCCTCGCGCCGTAGATTGCCGTTGCCGAAGCATCCTTGAGTATGGAGAAGCTCTCGATGGATTCGGCCGGAAGACGGTTCAGGTCGGCACTGGAAATCTCGATGTCGTCAAGAAGGATAAGAGGCGTCGCACGCCCTCCGAAAGTCCCGACACCGCGGATATAGAATTCACTCACGGCCCCTGGTTCTCCTGACGTGGTAGAGGAAAACACACCGGCAAGCTTACCGGCGAGACCGCTCGTCAAAGATGATGATGCAGTACGCAGCTGGGTACCCTTTATGGCAGAAATGGAACCTGTGACAGAGACCTTCACCTGAGTACCGGCACCGACAACAACGACCTCGGAAAGAGTGTTGTCATCCGGACGGAGAGCCACATTCAGGACACCGAGATCACCGACTGCAAGCGTCTGTGAGACCATCCCCAAAAAACTGACAATAATTTCACTGTTGTCAGCCACTTCAATCGAATAGTTGCCGTCAACATCTGTGATGGTACCGTCATTGGAACCTTTGAGCATGACTCCCGCCCCGATGAGAGGTTCATTTGTCACAGCATCTGTCACTGTTCCTGTCAGTGTACGTTTCTTCCCGGCAGATTTCTTTTCCTGAGCCTTAGACGGAACAGGCCCCTGTCTCAGAGAAATCTGGCGTGCCTTGATTTCATAGACGACACCTGTATCCCTGAAGATGACGTCAAGTATTTCAGCAATCGGCCACCTGTCTGCGATGACAGTAACCTTCCTGTTAAGGTCTATTGTACCTTTACCTTCCTGATACAGGAAGGCATAGTCACTGGCCTTTTCTATCTGCTTCAGGGCATCTTTAAGGGTCTCATTCTCTATCTTTACAGACAAGAGCCTGTCCTGCGCATACGCACTTTCCAACGGTCCTGCACAAATAAATACTACGAGCAGAATCCTCAGCAATAGAAGTGTGACGTTGTTGTTGATAATGGATTTCATCAATCATTCAGATTTCGCAAATAAATAATCTATTGATCTCCATGAAGCTGTGCGGCCTGCGAAATTTTTACCCACCGTACAGACGTATCCACGAAGACCACTACTTTTCCGGTTCCGGAGCCACTATGACTCTGGAACCACGGACTGTCAGGCTGACAGGTACGGAAAAGGCTATCGCAGAGAGCACATCAACAGGATCTTCACTCAGCATAAGCTTACCGGACAGATATATGTGCTCTATATCGCAATTGATTTCAAACTCAAGCCCGTAATAGAGGCCAAGACGTGAAAAGACTGAAGAAAGCGGTTCCTTTTCATAAGTCAATGCGTTATTGACCCAGCTCACATAAGATTCCACCTCCACGGCTACCGGCCTGGACAGTCCGCCATCCTTTACACTTACGGACTGGCCCGGACTAATGATCTGGCTATCCTTCCCGCCAGTCACATTCACGCTTCCCTCCACAAGGACGACATTCTGCTCCACACCAGGATATGCGAATACATTGAACCTGGTACCAAGCACACGGACATTCATATCACTTGTAAGAACAATGAAAGGCCTGTCAGGATCATGGGCGACTTCAAGATAGACTTCCCCTTCCACATATATTTCACGGTTGCCGGTCCCGAAATCAATAGGATAGACTATACGTGTCGCGGAATTGGCATACAGGAGACTGCCGTCAGACAGACGCAGGCGGGTACGTTTCCCGTACGGTACAACCAGCTGGTTATAACGGGGACGGAAGTCATCGGCACTGTTGATTATGGTATCCTGGTCCACTATTATCTTTCCCGGACTTGCATAGTCAATGTTCGACTCCTTGCCACCCAATGTCATAACGGATTCGTCATCCATGACAAGCTGTATGTCACGGTTCATTACATCAGGCTTTGAATTAAGTGCATAGATTTCAATATCGCCCGGTACGGAAGCGTCCTTACCATAGCCGTCTCCCATGATGATGACGACCGCAGCAACTGCAGCTGCAACTGACGCAACCGTAGCGAAAGTCAGGATTCTGACTCTGCGCAGACGACGCCGTCCAGCACCCCGGACAGCAATCCACGACCTGCCTATCTCCTCTTCTGAGACTTTGATGTCATCAGAGCACAGCATCTGAAGAAAATCCTTGAACGGATTTCCGGTATCGACAACTCCCATAACAGAAATATTGAAAACAGTTCAACAAAAAAGAAGGAGGACACCATTACTGACAATCCAAGGCAATAGCTGACGCCCTCCTTCACACAAACCTCTTTTTACCTTACTGATATTGATTTATAGAGATTATTCCTTGTGGTCCGAATCACGGATATGGCCTATTCTACGACTACACCGTTATATCTGGCAACCTTCTTCACTAAAAGTTCGGAAATCTTTGTGCGGTCAGCCTGCAAGGCGAAAGAACCTTTTGCAAATGGAGTGAGTTCTATACGGAGATAGCGCGACTTCAATGCAGAGCCCAGCTTTTCTTCGTCGAAATCAAGACGATATTCCTTGAGGCCATATTCTGCCGTAAGTGCAGGCACCTCTATCCGTCCGATCTTTGTCCAGGTGACTCCATTGTCAACTTCACGGATCCGAGCCAAGACACCATCGAAAACTTCTGAGTTCATATAATCATCCCCGATAGTTCCTGAAGTACAGTTGATGCTTCCATGTTCTTCTGCTGTAAGGAAATCTTCGATCTCCGTCCTTTCTGTAATATAGAAATCCACATAGTGGGGCATGACATCATAGTAACTTGTCACTATGCCGAGCCCTGCAAGCCAGGTAGACTTGCCCAGATCAATTACACAGAACGGATTACCTATGTTCTTGCTGCCGTCATATCCGTCAAGGATATGTGAGTGCCATCCGCCTTCTCTGCTGTCAGGATTGTTGTTGAACAGTTCACCATACTTGCCGAAAGGCATTGACGGAGTACCATAAAGTACAGACCAGCCGCTCTTTTCAGAAGTGATTTCCTCCACTTTGTAGACTTCAGGATTTTCCTCCGGATTACCTCCGTTGATGTCTGTACCTGTGGTCCAGTCACCGACTGTGGTGTCACCGAGCTGCACACCTTCCTTATCCACAGAAAGTCTGATTGTAAGCGATTCCCCTGAATTCAGTTTCAGATTGTCATAGCTCCATGTATAGGATGTTCCTCCGGCAACAAAAGAAATCCTGATTTTCCCCTGTTCCTGAGGCACTGAGATAAATTCATAGACAACCTCACGGGCTGACGGATCATGACTGAGCATATTAGGCAGAATAGTCTCCTCCGCCCCGTTCGGATTAAGGAACAGGGATGTAGTAGGAACCGCGCCGTCCCAGTCTCCAAGATTGAACATGGCATTGACAATCATACCCTCCACACTCAGGTTGCTGACAGGATTGCTGTCTGAAGCAGCGTATGCTTCAGGATAGCTGATTCTGACAAAGACCTTGCTGAGCATGTGATTCATGGCTACAAGCAGTTTTCCGTCTACCATATCATTTTCAGGGACATACGAAGGCTTTTTCATCGCCAGGAAATCTGAAGCGAGCACCCCGTCAGCATTAGACTGGTCCGGCAGTACATTCACACCTATTACGGATGCAGATGTCAGCTCCCCCTCCCGATAAGGAGCGTATGCAATCACTGTGTGTTCTTCCTTTCTGTTGGACCAGTACATCTGTCCGTCAGTAGTCCAGCCTTCCAGCGCCCCTCCTGTCACACGCCTGTTGTTATATGTCCAGTCCTCTTTTCCTGAATCTATGATAAGTCCGAATTCCCGGAGTGTTTCCGTTGTATAGCCTGCACGGGAATGTATAGGGATAATTTCCGTAGTTACAGCAATCACGTTGGCCGGGTCAGCCGAGCCTAAAGGAAGTTCATCGCGATTACACGATGTCAGCACCGCCAGAGCGGCAACCGGAAGCATGCAAAAAATTTTCTTCATGGTCTTTTGTTTTAATGAAAAATTATGTACGAGCCGCTTTGTCCAAAACAACTTTAATAAAGACTGTATCATGCCGGAAACCTACTCAAAATTTATTTGAAATTTCATAGTCCCCCGAACCGAATGTCTGTTTCCGGTACGTTGTACGTGATGTCGGGACATATACCTCAGCCACAGTATTGGCAGGGATTGTAAATTTCCATGTGAACGTCCCGTCATTGAACGTCCACGCACTTTTTATTGTTCCGTAGACAGACTCGTATGAAGCAGAAACGCTTTCAAGCCCTTCCGGAATATAAGGTCTGAGGACTATCTGCTTGTATCCTGCACTCCCTTCGGCATTGGATATTCCGGCAAGAAATGAATATTCCCATATCAGGAGGTCTCCTATGAGCATAACATGATTGCCGGAGTTCATCGCCGGGTCTGCCGTGTTGCCGTTCCATAGTTCCCATATTGTGGTCGCTCCGTTCTCAGCCATATAACCCCATGACGGATAGTCTGTCCTGGAAGCAAGGCCGAGTGCGAGATCCGCACGGCCGTTTTCTGTCAGTCCGCGCATAAGATGCTGGATACCGACAAGTCCGACGCTGATGTGCTCTTTCTCCGTCCTTTCCACAATGTGTCCGGCCACCTTGTCAATGTATCCTTCCGGAACCATCCCGAAACGCAGCGGAAGAAGGTTCGATGTCACGGTATTGTTGGCATAGCATCCCTTTCCGTAATCGAAGAATTTCCGGTTAAATGCATCCTTTATCATTGCAGCATCATGCCTGAAACGTTCTGCATCCTCCTCATGACCGGCAATCTCTGCAAAATCCGCAAGCAGGCCGGCAAGGAAATAGAAATGGGATGTGGCGAGAAGTGCACCGTCCGTAATGCGCGAAGGGTCCTTAGAGTGTATCATTTCCGGGCTTTCAGGAGGCATGCACCAGTCTCCGAATTCGTCCCGCGTGACAATCCAGTCTTCCATATAGTCATGACTGATATGTTCATACCAGCGTTTCATCGACGGATAATGCTTTATAATAGGCCAGGAATCGCCATATTGCCGATAAAGCATATCCGCTGTCGTCAAATATGCCGCAGGCCATGTCACATCATCAGGGAAGACATCCCAATAATTCGGTGCTATGGCAGGAATGCCTCCGGAGCGTTTCTGCACGGATTCAATGTCATCAAGCCACTTTGCGTACAGAAGATGGTTGCCGAAAAGGAATGACTCGCCATAGGCTCCGGTAGTCCTGTCTCCAAGCCACGGCAGCCTTTCATCGCGCTGCGGACAGTCTGTAGGCATTCCCCTGTAATTGCCCCTGATGCCCCAGAACGCATTCCTGTAGACCTGATTGATTACACGGTCGGACGTGGTGAAAGTTCCGGTGACATCCATTTCGTCATGAATCACCATTCCAAGGAACTCATTGTCGGAAGGGACGTAGTCAAGGCCGCTGATTTCGGCATAGCGGAAACCCCGGTATGTAAAGGACGGCGCCCAGGTCTCCTCGCCGAGTCCTTTGAATATATAGGTGTCACAGCACTTTGCGCTGCGGAGGTTATCCACGTAAAGGGAACCGTCCGGATTAAGTGTCTCTGAAAAACGTATCTTCACTTCCTGCCCGGGCTTTCCCCAGCGGAATTTTGATTGTAGCCATCCCACCATATTCTGCCCCATGTCAAGCACGTATACGCCCGGACGAGTTTCACGCAGGCTGCGCGGCATAATCACATCCATTATCTTTATGGACGGATTCATCTGAGGTTCAAAGCGGCCTCCGGGACAGCCTGTGAGCGGAGCCGGAATCCATGATGAATCGTCATAGCCGTTGCAGGCCCACCCGTCCATTTCAAGACGGGCGTCATAGACTTCGCCATTGTATTCACTGGCGGCACGGACAGGACCGTTATCTGTAAGTTTCCATGTACCGTCGCTGACTACACTCTGCCGCGAGCCGTCATCATAGACTATCTCCAGACGGCAGAACAGCTTCGGAAAGCCAAACCATTTCATGGTCTTCATTCCCTCCGGAGCAAAACGTCCGTTCGACAAAGTAACCCCGACAGTATTGCTGCCAGATTTCAGCATATCCGTCACATCATGTGCATTATAGCGGATAAGTTTCGTATACTCAGTCGGCATCTGCTGCAGCACGGCATCCCCTATCCGTTTTCCGTTGAGGAATGCATCATAAAGCCCGAGTCCGACTATATACAGGGTGGCATACTTCACCTTTTTCCCTTCACAGACAAACTGCCTGCGGAGATAACGAGCAGGAACAGCCTCCATCGGCCTGTCCCCGGGCAGTTCTCCTCCTATCCATTCCGCACCCCAGGCATTCTCCCCGCCTGTAATGCCAGTCTGAAACATTACAGGGCAGCTTTTCGCAATGTGTCCCCTGTTGTCTTCAATCTCCACCTGCCACCAGTACCGTGTCATAGGCTCCAGCATCTTACCTCTATACGGGACATATACCGAACTGTCTGACTGTACAATACCTGAATCCCACATATCTCCTCCCGCTGCAAGCAGGGACGGGTCTGAAGCTACTGTAACACGATAGGACTTCTGCATGACCGACTGCGCATCGCTCTTCAGTTTCCAGGACAGCCGTGGATGCACGCTCTCGACACAAAGAGGAGCATGTGACATTTCTGTAGTCAGGTCCGTCACTTCAAAGACCGTATTCACCGGAGGATATCCGAGATAATCGGTAGCATACATAAATGCTCCAGCCGTCCATCCCATGAACGGAGGAAGTGCGTATTCATTTGTCACTTCAATATTCCCCTTCACTCCGTTATATTTTTCCCACAGGTTTCCAGTAGACATGTATATGCCTGAAATGGCATCGGCATATTTTTGAGCCACCCTCCGTGCATCTTCCTTATAACCATAGGCATCAAGTCCCTGAACGGCCAGATTGTTGAAGCTTGCCCACGCATTCGGAGAGTCCCACTGGTAGACTGACGTGCGTACCGCCGGCTCGCAGGCGACAATCCCGTACTCCGCCTCCAGTCTGGGAAGAGCCCTCCTTACCGCTTCAGCATCGTTTTCCGAAAGGATGCCTGCCCACAACAGGTTGAATACGGCTGAGGAGAAGACGGTGCCCTGCCGCCTGTTTTTCCAGTCATAATCATAGTAAAGCCCGTCTGTCCTGTTCCTGCAAAGTTTCTCCATCAGTTTCTTGCGCCGGGATGCAGCCTTCTCCCATCTGCCCCCTCCAGCAACACCGAGCAGATCATAGAATTTCACAAAATTCTTCTCATAGATATAAAGATTGGCATTAAGGTCTATCGGATTGAAATCCTCGCAACGAGAATTGAAACGGGGACTGAAATCCCATCCGGACTCTGCTTCAGAGAGGAAATGAGAACCGCGCATAATCCTCTCCTCATCGGGGATGTCCCATGAAAGGGAAGGAATCCTGGTGGTCATATAATAATAGAATTCACGGAGTTCCTGCTCCGTCGCCGAATTGCCGTGACAGTTCAGCCCGGATGGCGACATGCGTTCTGTCATCCAGAAATCATATTCCTTTTCAAGTATTTCCACAGCATGGCGAAGCCATTGAAGGTCACCCGTCACCTTGAACACCTCATCCACCATCATGGAAGCATACGGAGGTTGTGAACGGTTGAGCATAGCACGGTTGGATGCATTAGGCATATAGCCGAACCTGTCTATAAGGTACAGGATATCGTCCACATTGTTCAGTGCCTGTTCCACATCGCCGAGTGACAGCAGTCCGAGATTGGTGAAATAAGTGTCCCAATAGAACATATCCTGGAAGATACCTTTAACGCAGGGCACACTATATGGCTTCGGCATGGGTATACATCCCAAAGTGTCTGCATTACTGTACCTGACAGAAAGCGGCATCTGCCTTGAGATGAATTTTCTGGTAGCCTCAACTTCCGACCGGCTGCCAGGATTGTCCTTAGCATAAGAAAAATCGCCCTGTATGGAACACAAGACAATAAATGACAGAGCCAAAAAGAATTTGGCATGGGACATGTGCCCCGGAAAAACAAACCTTAACATCACTTTTTATTAATTAAAATATCAGTAAGGCAAAAAGCGGTAAGGTTTTTCAAGGCATGATTTCAAATCATCTGTCCGCAAAAGTAGCAATTTCCGTCCATTTTTACAACATTTATTATCTCTTCCGGAAGTTTGGGCCTACAATTGTCGGAAAAAGTCAAAAGAATGAGTTTTGACTTCAAAAGCAGAACTCGGTAGTTTGACACTTTCTTGAAAAATAAAATTTTGTAAATATTTGATAGACTTTCTGTTGAAAGTCTTTTTTTGTCAAATTTAATTTCTATATTTGTAATATATTGTGATACTTTATAAAGCAGAGTATGATACTAAAATCTTGTAATTCAAAGAATTATACATTTTACTATGTTCAGAAGTCCTTTCGAACAGAAACCGGCAAGTGTTCCACCAAGAATATAGAGCGCTTGGGCACCATATATGACTTGCGGAAGCGTTTTGGTGATAAGGATCCGATTGGTGAGGCAAAGAAATATGTTGCAGAACTAACTGCTGCAGAGAAAGAAAGCAATAAAAAAGTTATTGTTGAGTACTCTCCAACGGTCTTTATTCAGAAAAACGAGCAACGCAGCTACAATGGCGGCTATCTGTTCCTTCAGAATATCTATTACGAGCTTGGTCTGGACTATATCTGCAAGAAAATCGAGAAGAAGCACAAGAATAAGTACAATCTCAGCGAAATCCTTTCGCACCTTCTTTACACTCGTCTGCTGTATCCCGGCTCCAAGCTGTCGTCACTGGAAGACGCCAGGAAGTTCCTTGAACAGCCGGAAGAGGATATCCATCAGGTCTATCGAGCTCTCAGTCTGTTGGCGACAGAGTTCAATGAGATACAGGCGGATGTGTACAAGCGCAGCCTCAAACTTGGGAAGCGCGACACAAGTGTTGTTTATTATGACCTGACGAACTACTTCTTAGAGTGGGAGGAGGAAGGTGGCCTTGTGCAATATGGTCACTGTAAGGAGGGACGTCCACTACCTATAGTTCAGATGGGACTCTTTGTGGACAGAGATGGCTTTCCTCTTGCGATGTGCATCGAGCCGGGGAACAAGGCGGAGACCACCACGCTCAAGCCTATGGAGGAGATACT
>JADIMB010000073.1 GCA_017694995.1 Candidatus Cryptobacteroides faecavium
AGTGGATATATCTATCTTTGCGGCGTAAAAAGTAGCCAAGAATTACTTTTATATAATGTTACCACTTATGAAACAAACAGTTAAATGTTTTCTGCTCGCTTTGGCGGCAATGTTTGTAGGAGGGGGTATTATTTCAGCGCAGGTGACAACATCGTCCCTCAACGGACTTGTCGTTGACGAGAGCGGTGCTCCTGCCATCGGGGTGGCTGTTCTGGCCACACATGAACCCTCCGGTACTATCTACACTGTAATCACTAACGAGGATGGCCGTTACACAATCAACGGTATGCGTTCTGGCGGTCCTTACTCTGTAGAGTTCTCTTGCCTGGGATTCCAGACAATGACATTCACAGAAGTGACTCTCCAGCTTGCTCAGACATATAACCTGAACGTCACTATGAAAGAAGACAGCGAGATGCTGAGCGAGGCTGTAGTGATTGCGACCGGAGCCTCTAAATTCGCAGCGGAGAAGACAGGAGCTTCGACCAATATCTCGAATGAGCAGATGACAGCTCTTCCTACTGTCAGCAGGAGCATAGAAGATGTCACAAGGCTTTCACCTTACGGCGGAAACGGCATGAGCTTCGCAGGTACTGACGGACGTACAGCCAACTTCACTGTCGATGGTGCAAACTTCAACAACAACTTCGGCCTCAGCGACGGTCTCCCTGGAGGCGGAAGCCCTATCTCACTCGATGCCATCGAGGAGGTACAGGTGGTGATTTCCCCGTATGATGTCCGTCAGACCAACTTCATCGGCGGTGGTGTCAATGCCATAACCAAATCAGGTACAAACACTTTCAAAGGTTCTGCCTATATCTACCACAGGAACGAGAACATGCGTGGTAACGCAGCTGGCGGACAGGAAGTCGCCGGAGCACGTGACAGGGACAGGACTACAACATACGGTGCCACACTCGGCGGACCTATCATCAAGAACAAGCTCTTCTTCTTCGTGAACTACGAATATGAGAAAGTCCCTACTGTAGCCAACCGCTGGAGGGCTTCAACAGATGGAAAGATGGATCCGGATGCTTATATTTCGAGAACAACAGTAGAGGACCTTGAAAGGGTTTCAAATTTCGTGAAGGAAAAATACGGGTATGACCCGGGTTCATATACGAGCTACCCTGCAGACGAGAGCAACCAGAAGATTCTTGTGCGTCTTGACTGGAACATCGCCGAGAACCATCACCTGGCAGTCCGCTACAACTACACTCTGAACAAGGGATGGAACTCTCCTAACGCTTCGTCTTCAGATGCAAGGACACGTACTGTAAATGCCCGTTTGTCAGAGTATTCCATGGCTTTTGCAAATTCCATGTACTCTATGGACAATCTCGTCCACTCAGTATCTCTCGATCTCAACAGCCGTATCAATGACAGGCTTTCCAACCAGCTCCTCGCCACATTCTCCAAACTGGACGATGTCAGGGGCAGCAACTCCGCTCTGTTCCCGTTCATTGACATACTTGACGGATCAGGTACTATCACTCCTTACATGTCTCTCGGATACGAGCTCTTTACATACAACAACGGTGTGCACAACACTGTCGCCAATGTAAGGGATGACATCACTTACTATGTCGGGACCCACAAGATTACAGCCGGCGCAAGCTACGAGTACCAGATGGCCGATAACTCATACATGAGGAACGGCACAGGATACTACAGGTATAACAGTCTCGATGAGTTCTTGAAAGGAGGAGAGCCGGAGACAGTCTGTCTTACCTATGGATATGACGGAGAAGATAATCCGGCAGCAAGAGTGCGTTTCCACAAGGTAGGTGTCTATGCTCAGGATGAATGGACTCCGTCCGACAGGTTCATGCTCACATACGGACTCCGTCTCGACGGACTGTTCTTCAGCAACCAGGATATCATGACCAACAATGCTATCCTCGCCCTTGACTACAACGGAAAGCATGTTGATACAGGTCTTTGGCCGTCAGGCAAGGTTTCGGTGTCTCCGCGTGTCGGATTCACATGGGACATTTTCGGAGACAAGAGCTTCAAGTTCCGTGGAGGTACTGGTCTTTTCTCAGGACGTCTCCCTCTGGTGTTCTTCACCAACATGCCTACCAACTCCAACATGGTCCAGATGAATGCCAAGATTCAGGCCGGTGACCCTCTTCTTAATAAATTCTCGGGTGATCTTATTACGAATATCGATGATTTCAAGAATTATCTTAACCAGATTGATCCGGAAAGATTCCCGCTGTCTATTTCACCTGAAGACGGTGTCGTAGGTTCGACATTTGCTGCAGTTGACCGCAAATTCAAGATGCCTCAGGTATGGAAGACATCAGTAGCCCTTGACTATGCTTTCCCTACATCATTCCCGATGAGCATTTCAGGAGAGTTTATCTTCAACAAGACTGTGAACGGCGTCTGCATGTCCAACTGGAATGTGAAACCTGTGGACGGATTCACAAGGCTTAACGGTCCGGACAACCGTCCGATCTATCCGGCAGAGCACAAATACACCGGAACAGATGCATTCGTCCTTACCAACACCAACAAGGGTTACGGATACTCCGCAAACGTGATGTTCAACATCACTCCTGTAGAGGGGCTCGACATCACTGCATCCTATACTCACCTTGTATCCAAAGAGCTTACAGGTATGCCTGGATCAGATGCTTCAAGTGCATTCACATACGTTCCTACTGTGGACGGACCTAACAACCCGATTCTTCACAATTCCCAGTATGTGACTCCGGACCGCTTCTTCGCTTCCCTTACATACAGGAACAAGAGCAACACCTTCAGCCTGTTCTACGAGACATGGAGGGGAGGATCCAACTACTCATACATGTATGACGGTGACTTCAACGGTGACGGATACAACTACGACGCTATCTACATCCCTAAGACCAAGGACGAGATCCTCTTCGTTTCCGACGATGACCGTGACCGTTTCTGGGCATTTCTTGAGAACGACAAATATCTGAGCAAGCACAAGGGCGAGTATGCCGAGGCCTACAGCGTTTACTCTCCGTGGGTACACAGGCTCGATCTGCACTATGCACATGATTTCAAGGTGAAGATAGGCAAGACTACCAACACCCTCCAGCTCAGTGTCGATATCAAGAACCTGATGAACCTGTTCAACTCTTCATGGGGAGTATCCAAATACATGAACGCTGCCTTGAACTCAGGCAGGATTCTCTCATGCGACCATATCAATTCAGAGGGCGTTCCTGTATTCAAGACAAGTGCGGCTGTTTCAGGCAGCACTCCTACTTGGACCTACAGCCCATCTATAGGACAGTGCTGGTATGCTCAGGTCGGTATCAAATACATGTTTAACTAATCTGGTAAAATTCGACCGATATGAAACTGAAAAATATATTGACAGCAATTGCGTCATCGGCACTTCTTTTTGCAGGTTGTACGCAGGAGTATGAGATCTCCACACTGGATGAAATCAAGGTTTCCCAGTCATATATCTGCATTCCGGCTGACGGAAGCGCTACACATGTCAGTCTTGAAACGACTGTGAGCTGGGAACTTGTCTCAGAGGTGCGCGCTGAAGATGAGGAAGGAGATGATGTTTTAGATGAGGGCGGTAACTTTGTATATGATAAAGTCGCCCTGCCTGAGTGGCTTACAGTTAGCCAGACTTCCGGATCCGCCGGTGAATTCGACATTACATTCTCAGCGGAGGCGTTGGATGACCCTACTGCCGGCCGAGAGCTTAATCTTGCAATCTGGGCGCTTGATGACAACGGAAATCCTACAGGAATAAAGCAGTATCTTATCATTCGTCAGGGTGAAATCGCCGCTTCAGAGGCTACCTGCCAGGAAGTGATTGACGGGCCGGACGGAAAGACCTATATCGTGACAGGTACATGTACAGTTATCGAGAATACAAAATATGGCAACTGGCGCCTTGCTGACGAGACAGGTGAGATTCTGATCTATGGAACAGTTACGGCAACAGGCCAGTATGACTGGGAAAGCTTCAATATTGAAGTGGGTGACATCGTTACTGTACAGGGACCTAAGACCACTTACAACGGTACAGTAGAACTTGTAGATGCCAAAGTCCTTGCAGTTGAAAAGTCACTTCTTCAGAGTGTCGCTACTGAATTTACTGTAACAAAGGACGGAGGAAACGTTGAAGCCCAGTTCATAGTGAAAGGGAACGGTCTTGAATTCGAACTTCCTGAAGATCTGAAGTCATGGATTACCATATCAAATATAAGGACATTCGAGGATGAAGACGGCAACACTGTCACTGGTGTCTCAATCTCTGTGGCTCCTAATACCGGAGATGCACGTGTCGCTACCATTCCGTTCACATCTTCAAGCTCAGATGGGACTTCTACTGCAAATGTCACGATTTCGCAGGAAGGGAGTATTTCAGAGAGAACTGTTGCGGAAATAATTGCTGCAGCTCCAAGCGACATCGACTATTATCAGATGACAGGAAAGGTTGCTAACCTCACCAATACTACATACGGTAATTTCGATCTCGTTGATGCTACCGGGTCTATACTGGTATATGGACTTACTGCCACAAAGCAGGAAAGCAATGACAAGTCATTTGCATCTATTGGTCTAGAGGCCGGTGATATTGTTACGCTTATAGGAACCCGTGACGAGTATAACGGCACTCCTCAGGTCGGAGGACCCGCATATTATGTGTCTCATATCGGACATACTGTTGCGACTGTGGCTGAAGTCCTTGCTGCAGATGAAGATGAGAATACATATTATATGGTAACCGGGAAAGTGTCTAATATTGCCAATTCAACTTACGGTAATTTCAATCTTACAGATGAGACTGGTACCATTTATGTGTATGGCCTCACTAATGCTCCGGTTGACAGCAATGACAAGTCTTTTGCTTCACTCGGAATCAAAGAGGGCGATACTGTGACGTTGATCGGTATGCGTGATTCCTACAACGGAGATCCTCAGATTGGAGGCGCATATTACTTCAGCCATGAGTCTGTAGCGGAATAGGATAACTTCCGTATAGGTGTTATAATAAGTTACTTTCGACAAAGAAAACTTGTTGGCGGCCACCTTCACAGGTGGCCGTTTTTATTGTATATTTGCGTTATGTTACAGTGTTAATCTATCGCTTCTTGATAATATGAAAAAATGTCTGTATTTCGTCTTGTCACTTTCACTGGCTATTCTGGTGATGTCATGTTCACGAACTTTCGGAGAACCAGTCACATACGAGCTCAAACCGCACGGGGAACTTCCTGTGTCGGACATTGAGGGCTTCACGAAGATTTTCCTTGCCGGGACCATCGACATGGGCAGCAGTGTAGACTGGCAGGCGCAGCTAAAAGAGCACTTCGCCTCGAAGGATGGCAGGTACGTGCTTTTCAACCCGAGACAGGACCACTGGAACGGCGGGGCCGACGGGGAGATGGACTATCAGGTGAACTGGGAGCTGGAGCATCTGGAGCAGGCCGATATCATCATCATGAATATCCTGGGAAGCAGCAAGTCCCCGATAACCCTCCTCGAGATGGGGCTGCATGCCAGGTCAGGAAAACTCTATGTGGCATGTGAGCCGTCGTTCTACCGGTACGACAATGTCCGGATAACGTGTGCCTACTACGGTATCCCACTGTATGATTCTCTTGAGGGACTTCTTTCGGCTCTGCCTGAAAAATAATAAGGAAAGCCGGCAGCTGTGCTGGCGCTGTCTGATTCAGGTTCCGGTGTGGTGTTTTTCAGTTGCCAGTTGTAGGATTTTTCCTTTTTTAATGTTTTTTCTGTTTTTTATGGTATATCTTTGTGCCATTGATCCGCGTGATGCGGTGCTGTGTACTTTAAACCTTACCTTAAGATGAGAAAAATATTGTTTATACTGACTTTTGTCATGGCGGTTTCATCGTGTAAACAGTTCAATCCTTTCCTTGGAGAATGGGACACTCCCTACGGGATCCCGGATTTCGGCGTGATAAGGGAGGCGGACTATATCCAGGCTGTCAAGTTCGGCATCAGACAGCAGGAAGGGGAGATCGATGCCATTATCGCAAACGGTAACATCCCTGATTTCGGTAACACTGTCGGGGCTTATGAGCTTTCCGGTGAGATCCTGGACCGTGTGACCGGAGTCCTGTTCAATCTTTCCGAGTCGGATGCCACGCCCGAGATGCAGAAAATCGTGGAGAAGGTGATTCCTATGCTTACAGAGCATTATGACAACATCTTCATGAATCCGTATTTCTTCGCCAGGGTGGACGAGGTGTACAAGGACAGGGACAATCTCGAGCTTACCCGTGAACAGCAGATGACCCTTGAGAAACTGTACAGGACTTTCCTTGACAGAGGGGTGTCCCTTGATGCGGATTCCCAGGCAAGGCTCCGTGAGATAAACAAGCAGCTCGCTGTACTGGAGCAGCGTTTCGGCAACAATGTCCTGGCCCAGACCAACGGCTTCAGGCTTGTGCTGACGGACAGCTCCGAAATAGCAGGGCTTCCTGCCTCTGTCCTGTCCTCAGCCGCCTCCGCCGCCTCGGCTGCCGGCATAAGCCGTAAAACAGCCGCGAAAGAAAAAGGCGTGGACGAGTCCGGGATTGCTGAGGGCGGCCCGTGGCTGTTCACCCTCCACAATCCGAGCTATGTGCCTTTCATGACAGGAAGTTCCCGCCGGGATCTGCGCGAGAAGATGTTCACGGCATATACCACCAGATGCAATGCGTCCGGAAATACTGACAACAGGCCTCTGGTGCTTGATATAATGAAACTCCGCATAGAGAGGGCGCAGCTGCTCGGATACCGGACTCCCGCAGAGCAGATACTTTCGGACAAGATGGCCCATGACCCTCAGACTGTGGATTCATTCCTTGACGAGATTTTCTCTTCAGCCGTGCGCCAGGCGCGAAAGGAGATAAGCGATATGCAGGCGCTCATGAACGAGGATGTGAAGGCCGGTCTTCTTCCAGACGACAGCACCTCTGTCATAAGGCCATGGGACTGGGCATATTATGCCGAGAAGGTACGTCAGCAGAAATATGCTTTGAACGAGGATTTCATCAGGCCGTATTTCAAGATGGAGAATGTGCGCGAAGGCGTGTTCAGCACGGCCCACAGGCTTTACGGGCTTAATTTCGAGAAACTTGACAGCATACCGGTCTACCATCCTGACGTGGAAGGCTTCAAGGTGACTGATGCCGACAGCTCTCTTGTGGGCATTCTGCTTACGGACTATTATACACGCGGTACGAAAAGGGGAGGGGCGTGGATGAACAATGTGCGTAACCAGTACAGGTCCCGGAAAGACAGGGATGTCCGTCCTGTGATAGTCAATGTGGCCAATTTCCCTGCCCCTTCGGACGGTATGCCTTCACTCCTGTCAGTCGATGAAGTAGGCACTATGTTCCATGAGTTCGGCCATGCCCTGCACGGCCTGCTCAGCCGGTGTAACTATAAGGATGTGAGCGGGACAAATGTTGCACGCGATTTCGTGGAGCTTCCTTCGCAGATCAATGAGAACTGGGCTTTCCTGCCGGAGGTGCTCAAGGGCTATGCCCGGCATTACCAGACGGGTGAAGTCATTCCTGACAGCCTGATAACCAAGATCTCAGTGTCACGCAATTTCAACCAGGGATTCATGACCACGGAGCTTGTCGCTGCCGCCATCCTTGATATGAAATGGCATGAGCTGAGTTCAGTTTATGTCCCGCAGGACTGTCCTTACGCATCACAGACAGATGCTCCTGCAGACTCTACCGGGCAGAACGAGGGCTTGAAGCTCATTGACATGGACAAGTTCGAGTCATATGTGATGGCAGAGGCCGGTCTTCCGGGGGAGATTGTCCCGAGATACAGGACTACATATTTCAACCATATCTTCAGCGGCGGTTATGCCGCCGGGTACTACGGATACCTTTGGGCGGAAGTCCTTGACAAGGATGCTTTTGAGCTGTTCAGGAAGAGAGGCGTGTTTGATCCTGCCACTGCCGCGTCTTTCCGCCGCAACATTCTGGAGAAAGGTGGAAGCGAGGAACCTATGGTCCTTTACAGGGCTTTCCGCGGAGCCGATCCTGACCCGGATGCCCTTCTGCGGGCCCGCGGACTGGAATAGGGAAGATATTGCATAAAAAAGAGAGGCGCCCTGTATCGGGTGCCTCTCTCTTTTATGTCAGTCGGGCATGGTTATTTTTTCTCTTCCTCCTGTACAGGTGCCTTGCCTACTTTCACTACGTCAACGTCGAAGATGAGGGTCGAGTTAGGACCGATCTTGCCCATGTTGCGTGCCCCGTATGCGAGGGAATCCGGAACGAAGAGCTGGATCTTGCCGCCTTCTCCTACGAGCTGGAGACCCTCGGTCCATCCTTTGATCACCCTGTTGAGCATCATCTTTACAGGCTCTTTGGTCTTGTCGCTTGCATCGAATTCGGTGCCGTCAATGAGCGTTCCGGTGTAGTGTACGTAAACGGTATCCTTAGGACCTGCCTTTACATCGTTTCCTGCCTCGATTATCTTGTACTGCAGACCGCTTTCGGTTACTTCAACACCGTCTTTCATCTTGTTGGCGTTGAGGAATTCTTCTCCGGTCTTCTTGTTGACAGCGGCAGTATATTCGTTCCTTGCAGAGATGTATTTGTTGAACAGGCTGTTCATCAGCTGAGGATCCACATCAAGCTGCTTGTTGAACTCCGGAGTGTTCATGTCGCCTTCAGCATTGATAAAGTCCATCATTCCTTTCTTGATCTTGGCGAAATTGAGGTCATCGCCGAAGTTGTTGTACTTGATGAAGTAGCCGAAATTTACACCTACAAGATAGCTTACCGAATCAGTGGCAGCCTGTGAGGGGAGCTGTACATCTACTTTGACATCAGGTGTCTTGCTTGAGTTGCAGGCAGCCGTGAGCGCTACTGCGGCTGCAGCGGCTGCAATGATTTTGATTGTTTTCATCGTTTATTTTTTTTGTACAATTGTTTCCGTTTTTACGGCAAATCGTGCAAAGATAAATAAAAATCCCGTATGACATACAACCATATCCCATTATTGCGGACGGCAGCCTTAGGCGTCTTTGCGGACTGTTGCAGGTGACATGGGATGTCAGTCATGCTTCACTTTGTTTGTCTTGTCGGGAAGTATTTGTCTTGCAGTGAGTTCTGGTGCTTTGCCTTTGCATACGGAGCTCATCGCGAGAAGTCCTGCGAGCGCGGCTGTGACGGATGTCACCAGAATGCTTATCTTGCCGATGTCCACGAGTCCGGGATCAGAGAATGCCAGATTGTTCACGAAAATGGACATTGTGAACCCTATGCCGCCGAGGACTCCTGTGGCGGCGAGCTGGCTCCAGCTTATCCCTTCCGGCTTGTCCGCCAGCCTGAGCTTTATGCTGAGCAGGCTGAAAAGGAATATGCCGGCCGGCTTCCCTATGAGAAGTCCGAAGAAAATGCCGAGCGTGACCGGCGAGATACCTCCTGCGGAGGTGATACTCCCGAAGTCAAGCGCGACTCCCGCGTTTGCCAGGGCGAATACGGGCATGATCACGAATGTCACTATCGGATGCAGCTTGCTCTCCAGCCTGTGCATCAGCGGGTCGACATCGCGTATCTCCTTGTCCATGCTGTGTATGATGTGCTGCTGCTCGGGACTGGTCAGGACATTCATCTGCCTGTTGCTTGTGAGTTTGAATTTTTCCAGGAGGAACGAAATCTTGTTCTGGAAGCGGAGTTCATTGATATTGCCTTTGGACGGGATTACCATCGCCAGGAGCACGCCGGCAATAGTGGCATGTACTCCGGACTTGTAGGTGAAGTACCACATGAGTATCCCGGGCAGGATGTACATGTATTTGTTCTTGACCTTTGCCAGATTGAACAGGACCAGTACTCCAAGTATAATGACCACGTAAAGGAGGCAGTCCAGATGGAGGGCATGCGTAGGGTAGAATATTGCCAGCACTATGATGGCCCCCAGGTCATCCACGATGGCAAGTGCCGTCAGGAACACTTTCAGCCCTGCAGGCACCCTGTTCCCTAGCAGGGAGAGAATGCCGATTGCAAAGGCTATGTCAGTAGCCATCGGGATCCCCCATCCGTTGAAACTTTCCGGACGTCCGGCATTGAATGCAAGATAAATCCCGGCCGGGACAAGCATCCCTCCGATTGCGGCGACGATGGGAAGCACTGATCTTTTTATTGACGACAGCTGCCCCACCAGCATCTCTCTTTTTATCTCGAGCCCTACCACGAAGAAGAAAATCGCCATGAGGCCGTCGTTCACCCAGTGCCGTACTGACATTTCCATGGAGAAATCCCCTATGCTGAACCCTGCCATGGCATCCCAGATCCTTGCGAACCGCTCTCCTCCCGGCATGCTTGCGAATGTCACGGCTATGACTGCGCATATGAGCAGGAGGACCCCTGCCGTGGACTCGTTGTGGAAGAAGGTATTGAAGACTTTGAGAATCTCCCTGTTGCGGTGGCGGTCAAACCTGTGCCCGTCTGGGCGCAATGCCCTCTGGCCTGCGGTACTGTTCTGATCCATTGATTGTTGGAGTTATATATAATTGCAAAGATAACATTAAACTCTTAACTGTATGTCCGGTGCACACGGAATTTACTGAAATTTGTCACTGCGTGCGGCCCCGTATAAAATATTTGGTAAGCTCGAATTATTGTTATACCTTAGTAAAGGCTAAATTTTCGGCATATGGATATTGACTCATCTATGCTTCATTCGAAGCTGAAGGAATTTTTCGGATTTGACTCATTCAAGGGCGACCAGGAAAGTATAATCAGGCATCTGATTTCGGGCGGGGACGCATTCGTGCTCATGCCTACGGGCGGGGGCAAATCCCTTTGCTACCAGCTCCCTGCCCTGGTCATGGAGGGTACGGCGATAGTCATTTCCCCGCTGATAGCCCTGATGAAGAACCAGGTGGATGCCATAAGGGGGTTCGTCTCCGGCAATGAAGGGATAGCGCATTTCCTGAATTCATCCCTGTCCAGGGCCCAGCTTGCGGAAGTCAAGGATGACCTGCTCTCCGGAAGGACGAAACTGCTTTATGTGGCGCCGGAGTCGTTGACAAAGGCCGAGAACATAGCCCTTCTCAAGGAGATAAAGATCTCTTTCTATGCCGTGGACGAGGCGCACTGCATATCCGAGTGGGGACATGACTTCAGACCGGAATACCGCCGTATCAAGAATATCATAGAGGAAATCGGCAAGGCGCCCCTGATTGCGCTCACCGCCACGGCCACACCGAAAGTACAGAGCGATATCCAGAAGAACCTCGGGATGCCGGACGCCAGGGTCTTCAGGTCTTCATTCAACCGGCCTAACCTTTACTATGAGATAAGGGACAAATCTGATCCAAAGCGGGAGATAATCAAGTTCATAAAGCAGAATCCAGGCAAGTCAGGCATTATTTACTGCCTAAGCCGTAAAAAGGTCGAGGAGCTTGCGGAGCTGCTGAATGTGAACGGTATAAAGGCCCTCCCTTACCATGCCGGCCTTGATGCCAAGACCAGGGCGGAGAACCAGGACAAGTTCCTCATGGAGGAGGTGGATGTCATAGTGGCTACCATCGCTTTCGGCATGGGGATCGACAAGCCGGATGTCAGGTTCGTCATACATTACGACATACCGAAGAGCATCGAGGGGTATTATCAGGAGACCGGCAGAGCCGGAAGGGACGGCAAAGAGGGTGTGTGCATCGCGTTCTACAGGTATAAGGACGTGCAGAAACTGGAGAAATTCATGCAGGGCAAGCCTGTGGCAGAGCAGGAGATCGGCAAGCAGCTTCTGCTGGAGGTGGTGTCGTACGCCGAGTCGAACCAGTGCCGCAGGAAGCTTCTGCTCAATTACTTCGGCGAGGATTATCTTCAGGACAACTGCGGCTCCTGTGACAACTGCCTCCATCCTAAGAAGACTTTTGACGGAAGGGAGGAGATGTGCCTGGTGATAGAGCTTATAGAGTCCATGCCGGAACATTTCAAGATAGAGCACCTGGCCAATATCCTGGCGGGCGAGTCAAACGCCATCATCAAGTCGTACCGTCATGACCGTCTGGAGCTTTTCGGGGCGGGCAAGGACCATTCCGTGAGATTCTGGTGCGCTGTCATACACCAGGGCCTTATCCTGCACCTGCTTGACAAGGAGATCGAGTCGTACGGACTGATTTCTGTCACCGGGAAGGGAAGGGAGTTCTTCAGTAACCCTTATGAGCTGAGACTTACCGGGGAGAGGGATTTCGTGGAAGGTGAGGACGATGACGATGACGCCCCTGCGCTGAAGGGCGGTGGCGGCGGAGACGAGACTTTGCTGGCCATGCTCAAGGATCTCAGGCATGACATGTCCAGGAAGCTGAAACTTCAGCCGTGGGTGATTTTCTCTGACGCGTCTCTCGAGGATATGTCCATAATGTATCCTGTCACTGAGGAGGAACTTAAGAACTGCCAGGGCGTCGGGGAAGGGAAGGCCAGGAAATTCGGGGCCGGCTTCCTCAGCCTCATATCAAAATATGTCCGGGAAAACGATATAATACGTCCGGATGACTTCGTCGTGAAGTCGGTGGTGAACAAGTCCGCCAACAAGGTCTACATTATCCAGAGCGTGGACCGCAAGCACTCCCTTGAGGATATAGCGGACGCCAAGGGCCTTGAGATGGACGAGCTCATGGAAGAGCTGGAGGCCATCGTCTATTCCGGGACAAAGCTTGACCTGAACTATTATATAGAGCAGAATTTAGATGAGGACGTGGTCTCTGACATATACAGTTATTTCATGGACGACGCGGAGTCTGATTCGATAGCGGAGGCGATGAAGGAGCTCGGCAGCGGCTATGAGGAGTTCGAGGTGCGTCTTGTGCGGCTGAAATTCCTGTGTGAAGTGGCCAACTGACGGACGCCATCCCTATGCTCCGAGGAACTCCTGGTAGAAAGGCAGGTTCTCTTTCATCACAATGTCTATCGGCATCATGTGGTGGATCTCTGTCTCTTCCTGCTTGTAGAGCAGATGGCTGATGATGGATTTCACGGCCTGGAAGCCCTGGAGTTCCGGTCTCTGGCAAAGGAGAATGGATATGGAACCGTCGTTGAGACACCGTATGTTGTTGGATGTCAGGTCGAATGATATGAGTTTCACATCCGTTACCCTGTATTTCTTCAGCAGGTCTGCGATGATATAGCCACGTGAGTTCATCACTGCAATGCCTTTCACGTCCCTGTTTTCCCGGAAGAAGTCCATCACGTTATTTTCATTCTCTTCCGGGTTCATCGCGGAGAATGTCGCGTTCTTAATGGTATGTGATACGTTTGGTCCGGACATGAAATCGGTGAAGCCCTTTCTTCTGACAAGTGAGTTGTTGGCCGTCCTGTTCCCCACGCGCTGTGTGCTGAATATGGCGAGTTCCGAGCCATAAGGTGTGATCCCGTTGAGCAGTTTCCCGAGTATCCGTCCGCAGGCATACTGGTCGGTGGTGTATGAGGCGACAGGCCTTGTGTCCTCAATCACCGAGTCCACGAAACAGTATGGTATTCCCTTTCCTTCCAGCAGAATGCATAGCTCCCTGGTCTCGTCGGCGAATGTCGGCCCGATGATCACGGCATCCGGGCTCTGCTGGATGATGCTTCCGAATGCAGACCTGCAGGAATAGATGTCAAACTGGTTGTAATATGCATAAATGCAGGTTATCCGGATGTCCGAATACTCTTTCAGGGCGAGGTTGATTCCGCTCTGTACTGAGCCCCAGTATTCACCTATCCCCGGCATCGGTGTGCTGATTACAATCCTGTATTCTTTCCTGAGGGAAATGGCGGAAGTGTGTATATTGTATTTGTAGTCCACCTCGGACAGCACTTTTTCTACCGCCTCCCTGCTTGCCTTGGATACTTTCCCCCTGTTGTGCAATATCCTGTCCACAGTCCCGGCAGACACTCCTGCCATTTTTGCTATGTCTTTAATTTTTACTTGCTTGGCCATGTGATTCGTAGTCGGATAAAATGATGAATATTGTTTTCTTGATTGCAAATATTGTTAAAAAATATTGATTGTTCAAAAAACTGTCCTATTTTTGTGTGGTATATGTGTTCAAACACATTATAACAGTGCCGTCAAGGTATGTTTATTATGAAAACAACAGGCTGATCATTATGGGAAATTTGTTTGACCTTAAGGGAAAAGTGATTGTGATGACCGGCGCGTGCGGTGTGCTAGGCAGTGAGATTGTCAAATATTTCGGAGCACAGGGTGCCAGAATGGTGCTCCTCGGTCGGGAAAGATCGTTGGAAAAAGGCAGAAAACTAGCGGATGGGATTGTGGAAGACGGAGGGGAGGCCGTTTTTCTTGTGACAGATGTCATGGACAGGAATCTTCTGGAGAGGAACTATGACGAGATTATGGAAAGGTACGGACGTATAGATGTCTTGCTCAATGCCGCAGGAGGCAATATTCCGGCAGCTACTGTGCCTCCGGACAAGACAATATTCGACCTGGACATAGATGCCGTAAAAGCGGTCTCGGACCTGAATCTCTTCGGTACGGTACTGCCGACTATGGTCTTCGCAAAAGCCATGGTCAATGAAGGCTGCGGATCAATAGTCAATTTTGCCAGCGAGTCCGCTCTACGTCCGCTTACACGGGTGGCAGGATATGGCGTTGCCAAGGCTGCTGTTGTGAACTGGACCAGATATCTAAGTGCAGAATTGGCGATGAAGTTTGGAGAAGGTTTGAGAGTCAATGCTATAGCTCCTGGATTTCTGCTGACTGAGCAGAATAGGTCTTTGCTCACCAACCAGGATGGAAGCTTGACAGAAAGATCACATACGATACTGTCACATACACCTATAGGCCGCTTTCTCAGGCCGGATGAGTTGTTCGGGACTCTCCATTGGCTTGCATCGGATGCTTCAAGAGCTGTCACAGGCACTGTGGTAGTTGTAGATGGGGGCTTTGATGCCTTTTCTATTTGAGTGCAATCTGTCTGGTGTAAGGAAATATGTTTTTACGGGATTCCGTTGAATTGACGCTAAGAAGACTTGTCATGGAAAATAATGGTATGTATCTCATGAAAGAAAGCTGGCGGTGGTATGGTCCTTCGGACCCGGTCAGCCTCGAGTTTATAAGACAGGCGGGGGTCACTGACATTGTACATGCCCTGCATCATATCCCGAACGGGGAAGTATGGCCTGTCGGAGAAATCAGGGGAAGGCAGAGGATAATTTCCGATGCCGGCCTTGTCTGGAGCGTCGTGGAAAGTGTGCCGGTGCATGAGCACATAAAGACCCGTACGGGGGATTACCGCAGATATATTGAAAATTACAGGCAGTCGATAAGGAATCTTGCCGAGTGCGGGATCAAGTGCGTGACATACAATTTTATGCCTGTGCTTGACTGGACCAGGACAGACCTTGCCTATGAACTGCCTGACGGCTCCAGAGCTCTCAGGTTCGAGAGGGCGGCCTTCATGGCATTCGACCTGTTCATCCTGGGGAGGGAATCAGCGTTTGAGGAATATTCAAAAGAGGATATTGAAAAGGCCAGGTCACGCTATGAAATGATGGATGAAGCTGAAAAGCAGCTGATAACCAGGAATATGATAGCAGGCCTGCCTGGAAGCGAGGAGAGCTTTACTCTTGAGCAGTTCCGTCAGGCCCTGGCCAGGTATGACGGCGTGACGGCTGACAGACTCAGGGAAAATCTCATATATTTCTTGCGCGAGATATGCCCTGCTGCAGATGAGTGCGGTGTGGAAATGGTCATTCATCCTGATGACCCGCCATATCCTATTCTTGGCCTGCCGCGCATACTTTCCACGGCAGAGGATTTCAGGAAGCTCGTGGATGCTGTGCCCAATGTCTCCAACGGCCTGTGCCTGTGTACGGGGTCGTTCGGAGTCAGGCCCGATAATGATCTGCCGGGTATGATGCGCGAGTTCGGGGACCGTATCGGATTTGTCCATCTGAGGAGCACGAAACGTGATGCGGACGGCAATTTCTATGAAGCCGGCCATCTTGAGGGGGACGTGGACATGTACGGTGTCATGAAAGCCCTGCTTGAAGTCCAGCAGCGCAGAAAGGTATCCATTCCTGTCCGCCCTGACCACGGCCACCAGATGTGCGATGACCTTGGACGCCGCACCAACCCAGGGTATTCGTACTACGGACGCATGAAAGGCATCGCCGAGCTCAGGGGACTGCAGATGGGAATTGCAGGGTCCATGGCGAAATGAACGCACAATCCATTTACGTATAATCACTGATAACCACAATGACAACGACACCGACAAATAACAGAACATGCATTTTCCGGTTCTTCCCTGTGAACCATGTACCGGAGAACGGTGTTGCCGTGGTTTTTAGGGGGGGGTAGAATGTCTTAAAATATCCATATATTAACGTGAGTTCGATGAAAAGTAACTAAAACAAAGTCAACTGGTTATAAGCGTCTATGGTATTACATCTGTCTAAAGCAATCATAGTTTTTTGGGGGGAAGAAGCAATAGGCAGAAAGTCCTGCAATGAGGTTCACGGTGAAGTTGGCGACCGAACGGTGCCTGGAATGCTCAATCTGAGCCATGTTCTTGAGTTCATCGTTGACACTCTCGATAATCGCCCTCT
>JADIMB010000074.1 GCA_017694995.1 Candidatus Cryptobacteroides faecavium
ATGAACTTGCCGCTGCCGTCAGGCTCATCTCCAGCGGAGAACCCTCCGCAGAGGGCAAATATATGGCACTCCGATATGTTCTTCTTCATTTCCTCGATGGAACGGAAGATATCCTCGCTCCTGAGGTTGCAGAATGTGGTCATCCTGACTTCCGCCCCGGCCTTGCGGAACGCCTTCGCAGTATCGTAGTCGCAGTTGGTCCCCGGGAAAACCGGCAGATAGGCTACCGGTGTCTGCACTGGCTCGCCCTTGTACCTGAGCTCCTGTCTCTTGACCTTGAGAGGACGGACATTATCCATCCCTGACGGGACAAGGGCACTGTGACGTGCCTCTGCCACAGACGGATATATCTCTTCGAACATCGCCCCGTTGAGTTCCATCAGGCCGAATATGTCGAGCTTCTCGCCGTTGATGTGCAGCATACCGTCATCCCCTGAAGTCACCTTGCCGAGATATACGGCATCCGGATAGTCCAGCTCTTCCCCGCATTCCACGACCAGGGAGCCGTAGCAGCAGTCGAACAGCACATCCGCCGGAGCCTTGATATCCACACCGAACGCATTGCCGAACGACATCTTGCAGATGGAAGCGCAAACTGAATCCAGCCCCACGGCGTATGCTGACACTATGTTACCGTCAAGTATCTGGTCGTTTACAAATGACCAGTTCCTCTTGAGCTGATCCGTATCAGGCATCAGATTCTCCTTAGGCGTATGCCTTACAAGATACAGGAGGTTGTCTTCAGACTTGAGTTCCGGTGAAATGACATCATTTGCATCTACAGTGGTGATGCCGAATGCCGCAAGCGTAGGAGGCACGTTCAGGTCCTCGAAAGTCCCGCTCATTGAATCCTTTCCTCCTATGGATGGCAAACCGAGCTCCACCTGCATTTTCAACGCTCCGAGCAGTGCGCTCAACGGGAGTCCCCAGGTGTGGCGCTCAGGTGTCATCCTCTGGAAATATTCCTGGTACGAGAACCTCATCCTGTCATACTGCCCGCCTGCTGAAACAACTTTGGCGCAGGCATCCACCACGGCATACGCAGCTGCATGATATGGGCTCCAGCTTCCGAGATACGGGTCACAGCCCCAGGCCATTACAGACGCGGTATCCGTATAGCCGTCTACCGGAAGTTTCTGCACCGACACCTGCGCCTGCGTCGTCTGGAGCATACCTCCGTACGGCATAAGCACAGTAGAACGGCCCACTGTGGAGTCAAACATCTCCACCATTCCTTTCTGCGATGTGTGGTTGGCATCGGAAAGCTCCTCCTCGATTCTCTCTTTCACTGTCCGGCGGTCATCAGGGTCCGGGCTGAACGGTTCAGCCGGCCTCACGGGAGCTATCGTGGCTTCCGCATAATGCCTTGCTCCGGCACTGTCGATGAATTCCCGGGAGATGTCAACCATCAGTTTCCCGCCGTTATACATCCTCAGCCTGCGCGTATCCGTCACATCCGCCACGTATGTTACCTCAACATTCTCGCTGAGGCAGTATTTCTCGAATTCCTCCCTGTCCTTTGCCTCAATGACGACAGCCATCCTCTCCTGGGACTCGCTTATGGCCAGTTCGGTAGTGTTGAGACCCGAATACTTTACAGGAACCCTGTCCAGATATATGTCCAGACCATCTGTCAGCTCCCCGATAGCCACGCTGACACCGCCTGCGCCGAAATCATTCGACTTCTTGATAAGCCTTGTCACCTCAGGACGGCGGAACAGCCTCTGCAGCTTGCGCTCCTCAGGGGCATTCCCTTTCTGCACCTCGCTACCGCATGTCTCGAGAGAGGCCTCGGTGTGCTCTTTTGAAGAACCCGTCGCCCCGCCGATGCCATCCCGGCCGGTACGTCCTCCGAGCAGGAGTACGATGTCTCCCGGCGCAGGTGACTCCCTACGCACATTCTCCGCCTTGACAGCGCCCACGACAGCACCTATCTCCAGCCTCTTGGCCTCGTAGCCGGGATGGTACATCTCGTGTACATTTGTGGTAGCAAGACCTATCTGGTTGCCGTAGCTTGAATACCCTGCGGCTGCCTTGCGGCTTATCACCTTCTGGGGAAGCTTGCCTGGGCGGGTGTCCTTGACCGCACGCCACAGGTTGCCTGCTCCGGTAAGCCGCATGGCCTGATATACATAACTCCTTCCGGAAAGCGGGTCACGGATAGCCCCGCCGAGACAGGTAGCCGCCCCTCCGAACGGCTCTATCTCCGTAGGATGGTTGTGTGTCTCGTTCTTGAACTGCAGCAGCCATCTCTCATCCTTGCCGTCCACATCGACATCCACATAGATGCTGCATGCGTTGTTCTCCTCGCTCACCTCCATATCATCCAGCAGCCCCCTGCTGCGCAGATAGCGCGCACCTATCGTAGCGACATCCATCAGACAGAGAGGCTTGCCTTCCCTGCCGAGTTCCTTGCGGATCTTCAGATAGAGGTCGTATGTCCCCTGTATCTCGTCCTTTATGAATGAATCCTCGATCCTGACATCGTTCAATATCGTAGTGAAGGTCGTATGACGGCAATGGTCGCTCCAGTATGTATCGAGAATCCTGAGTTCAGTCTCGTACGGGTCCCTTCCCTCGTTGCGGAAATATTTCACCACCTCGCGGAGGTCATCCGCGTTCATGGCCAGGCCGTACTGCCTGCAATACGGGGCAAGGTCATCCTCACCCAGTTCCCTCAGACCTTCGAGCACCGGCACAGGACGCACAGGAGCATGCTCAGTATCGCTGAGTCTGGAAAGGTCCTTTTCCCTGGACTCGACCGCATTTATGTAATAATGCCTTATCTTCGCCATATCCTCATCGGAAGTGTCCCCGTCAAGGATTATCAGCCTCGAGCTCCGGATTCTTACATCCGCTTCAGGCTCGATCAGGCGCACGCAGTCCACAGCCGAAGCCGCCCTCTGGTCAAACTGCCCTGGAAGGTATTCTACCGCGATATATTTTTTGCCTTCAAGGTCACAGGTATCTGTCACCCTGTCCGTCACAATCTCCCCGAACACACTGTAGCGGCTCTTCTCCAGAAGTTCCGGAGTGAAACCGAACAGGTCATATACATTCAACAGGCGCAACGACTTGATATTCAGCTGGAGATTTTCGTTCAGCTCGTTTCTCAGGCTGTCGCCCTCCACATAGAATTCGGGATATTTCTCTACGAAAATTCGGTAGTTTTCCATCAGATCTCCGCCTTCAAAACTGTTTCTGTCTGCTGTCTCCTGTATTCTTCAAGCTTTTTCTCAAGCTCCCGGTCCGAAAGTGCAAGTATCTCCACGGCAAGGAGAGCCGCATTCTTGGCTCCGTTGATAGCGACAGTGGCTACCGGGACCCCTCCTGGCATCTGCACAATCGAAAGCAGGGAGTCAAGCCCTCCTAAGGCCTTCGTCTGCATAGGGACGCCGATAACCGGCACTGTAGTCAGACCGGCTACGACACCCGCCACATGGGCCGCACCGCCAGCTCCTGCAATTATGACACCTATTCCGCGCTCTCTGGCAGTCCTGGCGAACTCGAACATTAGGTCCGGAGTCCTGTGTGCGCTGATGACGCGCTTCTCGATCTCGATACCGAATCCGGCAAGGGTCTCTACAGCGGCCGACATCACAGCCCAGTCACTTGTAGATCCCATGATTATTGCAACTTTCATATATTTAAGAATAAGGAATGACATCCAAAAGCCCCACAAAGGTAGTCAAATTTTCCTTGCGCCCAATACAGGAAATCCATATTGATTCTGCCCCGACTCTGCCGCTGGCCATTTTTTGCATTTATCTGCAGAATTTTGTAAATTTGCAATCTTTTGACCAATTATATGACAATGTTTATGGGTAATAATATCGTTTCAGCGATGCGTGCGTTTGCAGCGGCAGCCGCTGTCCTTCTTTTCATATCGGCCTGCACGAAGACGGAAGAACCTGTTCCCGTCCAGGATGACGGGCTCATTGAACTGGCATTCACGAAAAGCGGTTTTGCCGGCGATACGCAGGTGTCCACCTCAATGAAGGCTGACATCAGTGATGACGGGAACGGCAATTTTGCAGAAGGGGACAAGGTCGGGCTGTATATATATGGCAGTCCTTCCAGACATATCGTTCTTACGCTGGAGAACGGCAAATGGACCCCGTCCCTGAAGAAGAGCGACCTGGGATCAGGCACTGCCAGACTTTCCGCATATTATCCGGTATCGGAGGCCTCCGGCATTGAATCAAACATGCACCTGCATAAGGTGGATGCCGACCAGAGCGGAGATGGCTACCTGGAGTCGGATCTTCTGTGGAGCCATCTGGACATTGATCCTGGCTCGCTTTCAGGCAACAGGATAGAATTCCCTTTCAGACACGCCATGCACAGGCTTGTAATAAAC
>JADIMB010000075.1 GCA_017694995.1 Candidatus Cryptobacteroides faecavium
GCCAAGCTCGTCGTCCCCGACTTTGCCTATGAACCCTGACTTCATCCCGAAAATTGCGGTCCCGGTGATGGTGTTGGCCGCAGACCCGCCGGCCACATATTGCACGCCCATCGGCTTGAGTGTCTGCCAGATCTTGTCTCCGGTCTCCATGTCCACGTGCTGCATGCTCCCTTTAGGAAGATGGAACTGCTTGAGGAAAGTGTCGTCGGGAAGCACTGCCAGGATGTCTGTCAGGGCGTTGCCCATACCCAGTATTGATTTCATCTCAGGAAAAATTTGTACAAACTACAAAGATAGTGAAAAAATAGTAAATTTGCAGACTGTACCGTTTTGCGGGGAAAAATCGGAAAGATGGGCGGCAGTTATTCGAAAACGTTAAAATATATCATTTCTTTGGGGGTGGCCCTGGTGCTGCTGTGGTTCTCGTTCCGCGGTGTCAAGTGGGACGACTTCATATCCGGTCTCCGCTCGTGCAGGTGGGGATATATCCTGCTTTCGATGGCGGCCGGCATCCTTGCCTTTTATGTCAGGGGGCTCAGGTGGCGCGGACTTCTGCTCCCGATAGACCCTTCGATAAAAAGGACCACGACATTCAATGCGGTGAATATAGGTTATATAGCCAATTTCGTCTTCCCTCGCATCGGGGAGTTCGTGCGCTGCGGTGTGATCACGGGGAATTCCGCCCAGGACTCCGATGGAAAGAAGCTTGCCTCTTATGACAAGGTGCTGGGGACTGTGGTGCTCGAGCGCAGCTGGGATATGGTCACCATGATGATTTTCATGGTCTGTCTCCTTGTCTTCCGCTGGGACAAGTTCGGGGGCTTCTTCTCGGAGAAGATGTGGATACCTCTGCAGAAGTCCATTCCTTTCAGTGTCTGGTGGCTGGGCCTTTCCGCGCTTGTAATAGTCTTTCTTCTTGTACTGCTCATAATCCGCTACAGGAGGAACAACGCATTCTGCAGTAAGCTCTTTTCTGTCTGCAGAGGACTGCTTATGGGCATAGGGAGCTGTCTGAGGATGCCCCGGAAATGGCTGTTCTTTGCCTATACCCTTATAATATGGGCCATGTACTGGCTGATGAGTTCTGCCACGATGTGGGCTCTCCCCGACCTGGATTCCCTCAATGTGGTCGATGCCTTGTTCCTTATGCTTGCCGGCAGTCTCGGGTGGCTCGTCCCTGTCCCTGGAGGTTTCGGCGCCTTCCATTTCATAGTGTCCCTTGCTCTGGAGACCATCTACGGGATACCGTTCGGACTGGGGATTGTTTTTGCTACTCTCTCCCATGAGTCCCAGGCCATTACAATGGCTGTCTGCGGTGGAGGCTCTTATCTTTACGAGGCACTCAGAACGAGCAGAAGAACGTCACAAGGACAGGAACACTGAAGTCTGTCACCACCCCGCTCACGATTGCGGCAGGGAGCATCCTGTCCCCTGTGTATCTGGTGATTACCGGAAGACATACATCGATTGCCGTGACACCGGCCGATGCTATGGGGGCGAACGGCCCCAGCCATTTGTTCAGAGCTGGTGTGCTCACAAGTGTGAATATTTCCCTGAAGACATTTGTCAGGAGCGCCACGGTCCCGAGCTCGGCTGCCATCTGCGCCCCGAGCGACACTTCCTTGTACTGTGATATGAGCACCGAGGACAGGGAGTAGTATCCCATCCCGCTGCCTACCGCGAGACAGTCTGTAAGGCTCCATCTTGAGATGACAAGGCTCACGGCGGCAGAGAGGACAAGGGTGCCTGCTATGGTCGCGAGCGGAAGGAGGAGTATCTTAGGCCTTACGCTCTTGACAATGGATTTCATTTCAGGATTGCACCCCATGCTTATGCCCACGAGGAACATCAGCACATACAATATATAGACAGGGGCCTCATCCCGGAATTTCCCCATGCTTTCCATGTCTACGACCCCGGACCACCCCGCGAGGCATCCCAGTGCGAAGATGGCTATTACAATGGCTGTACCTTTCATCTGCCCTCCTTTTTCTTGAAGAAAAACCTGTAGACAAGCGATGCCGCGGCTATGCTGCCTGCGGCCCCTGCGACGGCGAGCAGGAGAGCCTGGAGCCCCAGTGTCGAGAAATTCCTCAGTATCTGTTCATTGGTCCCTATCTTGACTCCGAGGAAAAACAGCATCACGTAGATGGTCAGAGAAATGGCTTTTCCTATGTGTGAGAGCACCTTGACTCTGCGCAGGAGATATCCTGCCCCTACTCCGATGAACATTGTCATTATGATATAGAACATGGCCGTATGTGTTTTGTCCGGTGTTTCATTCCCTGCCGTCCGGACGGATTTCCGGGACAGGGGCGCAAAAATATCAATTTTTCTGCAACAAATCATCTCCCGGCCAGGTCTTACTATCGCAAATCCTTGAAAAATGACATCAGGATGAATGTAGAACGAAACAGTATGATCATGAAAAAGAATATCGTTGCACTTACAGCACTTCTGGCCGCCTTGATGCTGGCCCCGTTTTCCGCGCATGCGCTTCCGGCGAAGAAACCCCAGCCAGGGAAGGTCTCTGTCATAAAGGGTACTGTCCTCGAGCTTGCTACGGGCAGCCCGCTTGAGTTCGTGACCGTCGCGCTGGCGGATACGGCAGGGCGCGTGACTTCCGGGGCCACGACGGACTCTACGGGTTCTTATATTATCCGCATACAGGACCGCGGTGTTTCCGCTATGGAGAACAGGCTGGTGTTCTCGCTGGTGGGATACAAGGAAAGGTCTTTCAGCTTCATGGAGCTGGAATCCTCTGCGGGGGACGGGCCTGCCGGAGAAGGGATGCCGTCATGCAAAGTGGAGGATGGTGTCATGGAGATAGGGCCTGTCGTCCTCGGGGAAGACGCGCAGGTGCTCGCGGGAGCAAAGGTATCAGGGAAGAGGCCGCTGATCGAGCACCAGTTCGACCGTCTGGTGCTGAACGTGTCGGAACTTGCTGTGGCACAGACCGGTGACGCCCTCGATGTGCTCAAGAGCTCGCCGGGTGTGACCGTGGACAACGAAGGCAATATCAAGCTCAACGGCTCCACTGTGGCGGTGTGGATAGACGGCAGGCCGTCCAATATGTCCGGTTCTGACCTGGAGGCGTATCTGAAGGGCAGCGACGGCTCTTCCATCGAGAAGGTCGAGCTGATTTCCAACCCTTCGTCCAAATATGACGCGGAAGGCAGCGGCGGAATCATCAATATCAAGACCCGGAAGGCTTTCATGAAAGGGCTGAGCGGCTCTCTCGGGACAAGGCTCGGCATGAGGTACGCTCCAGGACTGATGGACAACACCAGCCTGACGGCTGGTATGATGTACCGTACTGACAAGACCAACACGTTCTTCCACTATACTCCTGTCCACAGCGGATTCGAATTCGGCGCGGACCAGATGAAGCTGTACGGAGAGGATGTCCCGATGAGGGAGGAGAGTGTCACGTCAAGCGCCAACAGGTATTTCAGCCACAATGTCCGCCTGGGGAATGACTGGTACATATCCGGCAAGGATATCCTTGGAGTGATATTCAGGTTCTCGGCCTCGGATACCCGGGGCTTCAGCCCTGAGCCGTATTCCATCAGCAGCTTTTACGGTGCCGGGACATCCGGGGAGAAGCTGTACAGCACCATGACAGGGGAGGACACCAACAGGCAGAACAGCTCTTCCTGGTCCCTCAATCTCAACTATACCAGGACTTTCGATGAGTCGAAAAACCAGGAGCTGACTCTCAATGCCGACTGGTACAGGAGCGGAAACGTCAACGACCGCAGCCAGCGCAACATGTACAGTTTCATATCCGGTGAGGCATCTGCTGCAGGGGTGCAGGACTACGGGTTCGACGACAGGACCAGGAATATCCTCGACCTCTATTCCTTCAAGGCGGACTACTCACAGTCGCTCTTTTCCCAGACAGGGCGCCTCGAGGCCGGGGCCAAGGCCGCGTATTCATCGACCAGGAACTGGTACAGCCGGTACGAGTATGATTTCGGTGCACAGGCCCGGGGGCCGCAGTCGGAGCGCAATGACTTCACATACGGTGAGCAGGTGTATGCCGGTTATGTGAACCTCGCCAAGAAGTTTTCCGACAAATGGAATGCCCAGGCAGGTGTGCGTGGAGAATACACCGTGCAGGACGGCGACTGGCTGATGACCTCCGACCAGACTCGCAGGAGTCACAAGGATTATTTCGACTTTTTCCCGAGTGCATTTGTCAGCTATACCCCGTCGCAGAAAGCGGTGCTCACGGCCAGCTACTCCTACCGTATCAGCCGCCCGAAGTACTGGCAGCTCAACCCGTTCAAGGACTATGCGTCTGCCACTTCATATACTCAGGGCAACATCGAGCTCGAACCTTCGTACAGCCACAATGCTTCTCTGACTGCCCTGCTGTTCGGCAGGCTTTCACTTACGGGAGGATATAACCGCACGGCCAATTTCAATGACATCCAGACCCCTCTGCTGGACCAGTCCACAGGCGTGATGGGCCTGATATATTCCAATGCCGGAGTCCAGCAGATTGCATACGCGACGGCGTCGCTTTCGGAGCTTGCGCTGACAAAATGGTGGAACCTTACTGTGAACGCGACATACAGTTACAGCCGGTTCGACGCGTACAGGGAACTGGCGGAGAAATATTACGGACAGCCTTACAGCAGCTCCAGCCATTCCATGTATGCCTATGTGTCGACGACTTTCTTCCTCCCGAGGGATTTCAAATTCGGGATTGACGGATGGATTTCCACTCCGCAGGTGGCCGGATATTTCAATGTCAGGACAATAGGGATGCTGAACCTGAGCCTGATAAAGACCCTCTGGGACGGGAAAGGTACGCTTGCGCTCTATGTATATGACCTGCTGAATACCTGTGACTCAGACCTGGACATGTATACCGGTGACGTAAAGACATATTCCATACTCCAGCGCCAGAGCAACGGTGGTGTGACACTGGCTTTTACATGGCGGTTCGGCAACGGCGGGCAGCAGCGCCAGCGTAATGTCGGCACCCTGGACGAGGAAAGCCGTATGTGACGGCGCAGCCGCGCGGGAGGTCCTATCTGAGTACAAGCTCCACGGGACAATGGTCGGACCCGAGGATCCCCGTGTGTATCGACGCGCTTTCTATCCTGTCTTTAAGCCCTTGGGATACAAGGAAATAGTCGATTCTCCAGCCCGCGTTCTTCTCTCTTGACCTGAACCTGTAGGACCACCATGAATATATGCCTTCGGCATCCGGATAGAAATACCGGAAAGTGTCGATGAACCCGCTTTCAAGAAGTGTGGAGAACTTTGCCCTTTCTTCGTCCGTGAAACCTGCATTCCTCCTGTTGGTCTTCGGGTTCTTCAGGTCGATTTCCTTGTGCGCGACATTCAGGTCTCCGCATACGATCACCGGCTTCTGCTTTTCCAGCCCCTTCAGATATGCCCTGAAATCGTCCTCCCATTTCATCCTGTAGTCCAGCCTTGCAAGCTCGTCCTGCGAATTGGGGGTATACACATCCACCAGATAGAATTCCGGCATTTCCATGGTGATTACCCGTCCCTCATGGTCATGCTCGTCTATCCCCATCCCGTATGTCACTCCTACCGGTTCATGCTTTGTGAATATCGCTGTCCCCGAATAGCCTTTCTTTTCCGCATAGTTCCAGAATGACCTGTAGCCTTCAAACTCCATATCCAGCTGCCCCGCCTGCATCTTTGTCTCCTGCAGGCAGAAGAAGTCCGCATCAAGTTTCCTGAAGGTTTCTTCGAAGCCTTTGGCGGCGCAGGCTCTAAGGCCGTTTACGTTCCATGATATAAATTTCATTTTTGTTTCTCGTTTCTTTTTTGTGATAATTGCGTCAGACTTCGAGGTGGCGTCATAATGACCACTCGGTGCCGTCCTTTGTGTCCTTGATCTGGATGCCGAGTTCCTTCAGGGCGTCCCTGATGCGGTCGCTGGTCGCCCAGTCCTTCGCCGCCTTCGCCGCCTTCCGCTCCTCGAGCACCATGCCCATGAGCCCGTCTATGATCTTTTCCGCTTTCCCTCCTGCGGCCTCCTCGTCCTTGAGTCCGAGAACACCGAAGACGATGTCGTCGAAAAGCCTCAGCAGGGTGGAGAGGTCCTCTTTCCCGAGGGCGGTCTTCCTGTCCTTTGCCGAGTTGATGATTCTCACGGCATCAAAGATATGCGCTATGGCTACAGGCGTGTTGAGGTCATCGCAGAGCGCGTCGTAGACATTCCCGCATATTGCCTTTATCTCCGGAGATGCCTCTCCGAATCCGTCCGGTGCCGTGTCAGTGATGAACTCCCCGTATGCAAGCTCCGGTGCCTTGTGGCCTTCCGTGCCGACCGCTCCTGTCTCCACTCCTGCAGCGGATGCCATCTCCCGCAGGTCCTTTGCCGCCTGCATCACCCTCCTGAGCCCTTTCTCTGCGGCCTGCAGGGCCTCGTTGCTGAAATCAAGCGTGCTCCTGTAGTGCGCCTGAAGGATGAAGAACCTCACTGTCATCGGGCTGTACGCCTGGGCAAGAAGCTCGTGCGACCCGCTGAACAGCTCCTGCAGGGTGATGAAGTTCCCCAGTGACTTGCCCATCTTCTTGCCGTTGATGGTGATCATGTTGTTGTGCATCCAGTAGCGCACCCCTCCGTCCCCGCGGGATGCGGTGTTCTGCGCCAGCTCGCATTCATGGTGCGGGAACATCAGGTCCATCCCGCCGCCGTGGATGTCGAACTCCTTGCCCAGATACTTCTCGCTCATGGCGGAGCACTCCAGATGCCATCCCGGGAAACCCTCGCTCCACGGTGAAGGCCACTTCATTATATGCTCCGGAGAGGCCTTCTTCCACAGCGCGAAATCGAACGGCGCATGCTTGTCTCCCTGCCCGTCCAGCTCACGTGTACCCTCCTTGGTCTCGTCGAGTGTCCTTCCGGAGAGTATCCCGTACCTGTGGTCGCGGTCGTATTTCTGTACATCGAAATACACCGAGCCGTTGCTGATGTATGCGTAGCCGGAGTCCAGAATCTTCTGCACCAGCTCTATCTGCTCTATTATGTGCCCGGAAGCCCTCGGCTCGATGGACGGTGGGGCCACGTTCAGCAGCCTCATCGCCTCGTGGTAGCGCAGCGTGTATGTCTGCACCACCTCCATCGGCTCGAGCTGCTCCAGCCTGGCCTTCTTGGCTATCTTGTCCTCGCCCTCATCCGCATCGTGCTCCAGGTGTCCTACGTCAGTTATGTTCCTGACATAGCGTACTTTATAGCCCAGGTGCCTGAGCAGTCTGACGAATACGTCGTATGTGATTCCCGGCCTGGCATGCCCCAGATGCGCATCCCCGTAGACTGTCGGGCCGCACACGTAAAGCCCCACATGGCCCTCCTGCAGCGGGACGAAAAGCTCCTTTTTCCTTGAAAGGGTGTTGGTTATATATAAATCTCTCATAATCCTGCGGAAAATATAAATCCTGCGAATATAGGAAAATTTGCCGATTATCCGCACCGGTTCGCCGGGAACATCCGGGATAATGGCCAAGTCTTGTCTATAAAGGTGTCTGTGCCTTCGAAATCTCATATAAAAATCGTATCTTTGCCCGATATGCAGTTTTAAACACGAACCAATATGAAAGTCGGGATCATTATGGGCTCCACAAGCGACTACGAGGTGATGTCGGGCGCAGTGGACATGCTTTCTGAGCTGGGGATTGAATTCGAGAAGCGCGTGGTCAGTGCGCACCGTACCCCGGACCTTATGTACGAATATGCCAGGACAGCCAGGGAAAGGGGGATTTCCGTCATTATCGCCGGAGCGGGCGGGGCGGCCCATCTTCCGGGCATGGTAGCGGCCATGACCACACTTCCTGTGATAGGAGTCCCGGTAAAGTCCAGGGCCTTGAACGGCCTTGACTCCCTGCTTTCCATAGTGCAGATGCCGGGCGGGGTCCCTGTGGCTACCGTCGCCATCAACGGAGCGAAGAACGCGGCCCTTATCGCCGCATCCATCCTGGCCCTCCAGGACAGCGGCATAGCCTCGCGGCTTGAGAAATTCCGCAAGGACCAGACAGACAGTGTG
>JADIMB010000076.1 GCA_017694995.1 Candidatus Cryptobacteroides faecavium
ATCAATAATATATAAAACGAATTTGTGGATTTTTCCGGCTTGATTTCAAAGTAAAAAAAAAGATAATATACAATAGAAAATAAAATTTTTTATAAGAATTTTTTCCCCACCTTTGTAACCGTTTTGAGAAAATATCGTAACAGTCAAACCTGAATCAAGCTAGATGAATACAGAGAAACATATACTGGTATGGAACCGCTGTCTGCAGATAATACAGCAGATTGTCGAGCCGCAGCAGTTCAATGTCTGGTTCAAGCCGGTCAGGCCTGTTTCTCTTAAGGAATCTACGCTCACGATTGAGGTTCCGACGGAGTTTTTCCGTGAATATCTTGAGGAATGTTTTCTCGATGTCCTGAAAAAGACCCTTAAAAGAGAATTGGGCGCAGGTGCCAAGCTCCAGTATATGGTGAAGCCTGTCACTGTGCAGCCGCCGATGACTTATCCTGCAGCGCACGGACATGCGCCGGTGAACAAGACGATCAATATCTCTAGTTCTTATTCTCAAGCAGCCAATCCGGGGCCTTTTGTCTTCCCGGGGACGGCTATGCACAGGGTGCAGGTAAATCCTCAGCTTAATCCGGTATACTGTTTCGGCAACCTTATAGAAGGTGAATGTAATAAAATGGGCATAACTGCCGGAGAGAGCATATCGGACTCGCCTGGCAGGACACCTTTCAATCCTCTGTTCCTTTTCGGAGGTCCGGGTCTGGGGAAGACACATCTTGCCCAGGCTACAGGAATAGCCATAAAGGAGAAGCATCCTGAGCTCGTCGTGCTGTACGTGCCTGCAAACAGGTTCAAGACGCAGTATATGGATGCTGTGAATGTAAAAAACAAGCTTACAGACTTTCTTGCTTTCTATATGAAGATGGATGTGCTTATCCTGGATGACATACAGGAACTTGTGTCTCCGGGCGCACAAAATGCCTTCTTCCATATTTTCAATCACCTGCACCAGTCAGGCAAGCAGCTCATATTCACTTCGGACAGACCGCCTGTTGAGCTGCAGAATTTTGAGGAAAGGCTGCTTTCCCGTCTTAAATGGGGACTTTCCGTAGAGCTTACCAGACCGGATTTCGCCACAAGGCTTTCCATGCTTAAGGCCAGGAGCTTCCGGGAAGGGGTGTCAATCAGTGACGACGTCCTCATTTATCTTGCTACCAGGATAAAATCAAACTTCAGGGAGCTTGAAGGGACATTGATATCCCTGATTGCAAACGCTACCCTTGCCCATAAGGAGGTCACAGTGGAGATGGCCGAGCATATCACTGAGAATATAGTAGGGGAGCAGGAGACAGATCTGACAATCGAAAAGGTGCAGAAGGCCGTATGTGAGTATTTCAACATTACCCGCGATACACTCCTGTCCAAATCAAGGAAGCGTCAGATAGTCCAGGCAAGGCAGATAGCAATGTACATGAGCCGTAACCTCATAAACTGTTCACTTGCCACAATCGGTGCCGAGATAGGCGGAAAGGATCATGCCACTGTGCTCCATGCCTGCACTACCGTCTCGGATCTGATGACAATAGACAAAAGTTTCAGGCAGTACGTGACGGATATAGAGAAAATGCTTGTGCCTGCAAGATAAACACATAACTATGAAGCCAGAAAGAGTTCTTGAGATTTTCAAGGAGATTACCCGGGTTCCGCGAGAGTCCGGGCATGAAGAGTTGATTATCGCCTATCTGCAGCAGTTTGCTGCCGCGCGCAACCTCGAATGTAAGACAGACAAGACAGGGAATGTACTGATTGTAAAGGCGGCTTCTCCAGGAAAGGAGAATGCACCTGTCCTGATTCTTCAGAGTCATTCTGACATGGTATGCGAGAAAAATTCCGGAGTGGTTCATGATTTTTCAAAGGATCCGATCAAATATGTGATAGAGGATGGCTGGATGATAGCCAAAGACACTACGTTGGGTGCGGACTGCGGTATCGGTATGGCAGCGGCTCTTGCCGCACTTGAGGATTCTGCCCCGACAGGGCGTATCGAGGCCCTTTTCACTGTTTCTGAGGAGACAGGGCTTGAAGGTGCAAACGGCCTTGAGCCTGGCTTCATGACAGGGAAGATTCTCATCAACCTGGATTCTGAGGATGAAGGAGAACTTTTTGTGGGATGTGCCGGCGGAGTGGACACAACGGCGTCTTTCAGCTATAAAACAAAAAAGTTATCTCCTGAAACTAAATTGTTAAAGATTAAAATATTCAACGCTATAGGCGGGCATAGTGGAGATGATATAGATAAGGGTCGGTGCAACGCTGTGCAGCAGCTTGCAAGATTCCTGTACCAGGAGCTGGAGTACGGTTTTGACCTGTGCAGCATAGACGGCGGCAACAAACGCAATGCTATTGCGCGTGAAGCGGAGGCTGTCATAGCTGTGGCAGACCCTGTGGCCGCATCCGGGAGATTCAATGCTTTCGGAAAGGTACTGAGGGAGGAGTTCAGCGTTTCCGATCCGGACATTTCCGTGGAGGCGGCCCTATATTCCGGGGATATTTCCGAGGCTGTTGAAGATAGTGCCGCAAGGGCCCTTGTCACTTCGCTTTTTGCTGCTCCGCACGGGGTGCTGGCGATGAGCATGGAAATACCCGGACTTGTGGAGACATCAACGAATCTCGCCTCTGTCAAGATGACTGCACCTGGAAAGATAAGGGTCGGGACAAGCCAGAGGTCCTCGGTCTCTTCCGAGAGGCGTTCAGCAGCCTGCAAGGTAGAGGCATGCTTCCGGCTTGCCGGGGCTGAGGTGGCACATGAGTCTGAATATCCCGGATGGAAGCCTGCCCTGGATTCCGGACTCCTCAAGGTATGCCAGGAGTCATACCGCAGGCTTTTCTCTGTTGAGCCGGTAGTCCGTGCCATACATGCCGGACTTGAGTGTGGCCTTTTCCTGGATAAATATCCCGATCTGGACATGATTTCATTCGGCCCTACCCTCAGAGGTGTTCATGCACCGGGGGAGCGGCTTGACCTGAAGTCTCTTGACAAGTTCGTCCTGCTGCTTGACGATGTGATCAGGACATACAGCACTCTGAATTCCTAAAAGACTCCGAGAATGGTACGTATTGCCCCGTCGATGCTTTCAGCCGATTTCCTGCATCTTGAAAAAGATGTCGAGCTGGTGAACACGTATGCAGACATTTTCCATCTAGATATAATGGACGGAGTGTTTGTGCCTAATATATCATATGGTTTCCCTGTGGTGGAGGCCATTGCTTCCAGGGCTTCCAGGCTGATGGATGCGCATCTGATGATTGTACACCCCGAGAAATATGCAGAGCGCTTCGCAAAGGCCGGAGCCGGTATGATAAGTGCGCATCTTGAGGCCATGGAGAATCCGCGTGAGGTGATGTCTTCCATACGCGGCTATGGAGCCAGGGCCGGTATCGCTTTCAATCCTGACGTACCGGTGGAGAAGGTCTTCCCTTATCTGCAGGACTGCGATTTCGTCCTGGTGATGTCTGTGTTTGCAGGCTTCGGCGGACAGAAATTCATAGAGTCCACATACGAGAGAATCCGCTCGCTGAGGGCGGAGATTATACGTCAGGGCCTTGATGTGGAAATAGAAGTGGACGGGGGCGTCTCGCCGTCCAATTCGGCGCTTCTTGTGGAGGCCGGTGCCGATATCCTTGTCGCGGGAAGCGCCGTGTTCAGGGCTGACGACCCTGCCGCTGTAATTTCCGCTATGCGATGATATAGCCTATCTCCTTGAATGCATATTCCCTTATTCTGCCGTCCGGCATTTCGACCTGAAGCAGGGCCGAGTCCGATATGCCGCGGATGATTCCGCAGAATTCCTGCCCTGTGGCACAGTCTGTATACCTGTGCTTCTCGTCTTTCCTGTACATCAGACTGAGGTATGCCCCGCGCAGTGATTCCGGACACTTGTAGACCTGCTCCATACGTCCGGATATGCATTCCATGACTTGTCCGAGCACTTTCCTGCAGTCGTATTCTTTCCCTGTAAGGATGGAGAGGGAAACGGGATTGGGGATATCTCCGGGGAATTCCTTCTGGTTCAGGTTGAGACCTGCCCCGGCTATGCTGCTGGCCATATGTCCGGCACATATCGAGTTCTCTATCAGTATCCCGCATATTTTTCTGTCGTCCACGTATATGTCGTTCGGCCATTTTATGCGGGCGCTGATATTTTCAGTGCCGAGGAAGTCCGTAATTCCAAGTGCCACTGCCTCACTTATGACAAACTGGCAGTTGGCCGCTATTTCAGTCATCAGTCCTGTACCGAATTTCAGGACAAGGCTGAAGGTGAGGTTGCTTCCTGGCTCACTTTTCCATACATTGCCTCTCTGGCCGCGTCCTGCGGTCTGTCTGACGGCAGCAAGAACCGTGGCAGGGCCGAGCTCCGGAAGTATCCTTTTGGCCTGGTCATTGGTGGAGTCTATGGTTTCGTACCATATAATGTCTGTCATATTTTTCATTGGTGCAGATTTTGCGTATATTTGGCTTTCGGTCATTTATACTGTGGCGCCTCGGCAAAACAAATAAAATTTGTTCTGCACTCGGCTTCTTCGTATATTTGTGGCTGCAAATTTATATAAATAGAAGAAAAATAAAATATGAATCATAATGATGAACTTGATGTCGTGGCAGAAGCGATGCTTGAGAAGAAAGGCCAGGACGTCGTGGCTCTGGACCTGAAAGGCATTGGAACAGCTATTTCTGACTATTTCATAGTCTGCAGCGCGGATTCTACCACCAATGTATCAGCCATCGCGGAAAATATCGAGGACAGGATGTACGAAAAGTGCCGCAGGAAGCCTTTGCGCTCCCAGGGCAAGGAAAACTCGATATGGATAATTGTGGACTACGGTGACATAGTCGTTCATGTGTTCCAGACGCAGTATCGTGAGTTCTACAGGCTCGAGGACCTGTGGGCAGATGCGGAGAGGATAGAGTATACTGATGATAACCAGTGAGTCCAGTGGTTCAAAAACACTAATCAGGAATGAGCATAATCGGTAATGACAGACCCTCCCAGGGAGGGAAGGGCCCGCAGCGCAAGAGGCCCGTCAGGATGAATTTCAGTTTTTCGTGGTTCTATATCATTCTCATATTCGGCATAATCTGGATGTTCTTCAACCAGGGAGGTGCCAATCCCCAGAAAATCGAGTGGGATGATGTCAAGGAGCAGATAAAGGCGGGGGACGTCAAGGAAATCGTATTCATCAGGAACGATTTCGAAGGTCGTGTGACCATAAAGCCGGACCGCCTGGCGAAATATGCCGACAAGTTCGGCGGCATTGTGCCGAAGAAGTCCCCGCATTTCATATTTCTAGTCTCCAGCAGCTTCAACCCCGAGGAGACTTTCGAGGAACTTAACAGCACATTGCCACAGAGTGACAAGTTCAAGGTGGTGGTCGAGAATGACAGCAAATTCTGGAGCACTCTTCTGGAATGGCTTCTTTTCCCTCTGCTGCTGATACTCATGTGGGTCTTCATGTTCAGAGGAGTCAACCGCGGTGTCAATGGCGGAGGAGGTCCGGGAGGTATATTCAATGTCGGGAAATCTACTGGCAAGCTGGCGGAGAAGGACAATATTAAGGTCTCCTTCAAGGACGTTGCCGGACTTGAAGGGGCAAAGGAGGAAGTGATGGAGATTGTCGATTTCCTGAAGAATCCCAAAAAGTATACTGCGCTAGGAGGAAAAATACCTAAGGGAGCTCTGCTTGTGGGCCCTCCGGGTACCGGAAAGACTCTGCTGGCCAAGGCTGTGGCCGGAGAGGCCAATGTGCCGTTCTTTTCAATTTCCGGTTCTGATTTCGTGGAAATGTTTGTCGGTGTCGGTGCCTCCAGGGTGAGGGACCTGTTCAGGCAGGCAAAGGAAAAGGCGCCGTGCATAGTCTTTATAGATGAAATAGATGCTGTCGGCCGTGCAAGAGGGAAGAATGTGGGCTTTTCGTCCAACGATGAGAGGGAGAACACTCTGAACCAGCTTCTTACCGAAATGGACGGATTTGATTCCAACTCAGGTGTGATAATCCTGGCTGCCACCAACAGGGCGGATATCCTGGACAAGGCCCTGCTGCGTGCCGGCAGGTTCGACAGGCAGATACATGTGGACCTTCCGGATCTCAAGGAAAGGATAGACATTTTCAAGGTCCATCTGAGGAACCTCAAGCTTGAGCCGGACTTCGATGTAGAGTTTGTCGCAAAGCATACTCCCGGTTTCTCAGGCGCCGACATAGCCAATGTTTGTAACGAAGCTGCCCTGACAGCCGCCAGAAGAAACAAGAAGGTCATCGACAGGCAGGACTTCCTTGACGCTGTCGACAGGATAATAGGCGGTCTTGAGCGGAAGACCATGATCATTACTCCGGAGGAGAAGAAGTCTATCGCACATCATGAGGCAGGACATGCTACTGTCAGCTGGTTCCTCAAGTATGCAAATCCGCTTTTCAAGGTCACCATTGTACCTAGAGGCCAGGCGCTCGGGGCTGCATGGTATCTTCCGGAGGAGAGGAAACTTGAGACACGAGAGCAGATGATTGACGAAATGTGCGCTCTGCTCGGCGGGCGTGTGGCGGAAGAGATTGTGAACGGGCAGCCGTCCACCGGAGCCCTGAATGATCTTGAGCGTCTTACAAAGACAGCATATGCCATGGTGACATATTATGGCATGAGCGAAAAGGTCGGCACTGTCTCATTCTATGACTCGACAGGTGCAAGGGGCTATGATCTCACGAAGCCTTACAGTGAGAAGACGGCCGAAACCATTGACCAGGAGGTCAAGGATCTTATCCGGTTTATCCATGACAGGACATACAAGATCCTTGTAGACCACAAGGAAGGCTTCGAGCAGCTCGCCGCCCTTCTACTTGAGAAGGAAGTCATTTTCGCTGACGACCTCAAGGATATTTTCGGTCCGAGGCCGTGGGGAGAAAGTGAAGAGAATATATTCGAAGACCCTGAAAGTGAAAATGCTGCCGGAAAGGATGACAGTGCAGCCGCTGCTTCTGAAGGAGAGGCTGCAGGGAAGGCGGATGAAGATACGGATACGGCTGATGAAAAATAAGAATCTTATAACGAGGACGTTGTCTGGAGCAGGTTTCGTGGCGGTAATGCTTGCGGGCCTGCTCATTGACAAATTCCTTTTTGCCGCCCTGATGATTTTTATCATGGTGGTGATGATGCACGAGTTCTTCAAGATGACCATGGGGGAAGAATACAAGTTCTCCAGGGCCCTTGCCATCTTTGCGGGTGTGACTCTGTTCTCTCTGACATTCCTGTACAGGGCGCATATATGGAATTTCCCTGGACGGCTTGTGATACTTGCACTTATCCCTATATTCATAGTCATGATCAATTCGCTTTATGTGAAGGACAAGACGGATTTCGGGAAATTTGCGAATCTCTATACTGCGATTCTGTATATCGCCGTGCCGCTTACACTTACCAATTTCACTGTTTTCTCTTCGGGAGGACACTATTCTGGTCTTCTCCTTCTGTGTTTCTTTATCCTTATATGGTCTTCTGATGTAGGGGCATATCTTTTCGGAGTGTCGCTCGGGCAGAGGTTCGGGAAAAAGCTTTTCCCTGAGATATCACCGAAGAAATCCTGGGTGGGGTTCTGGGGAGGCTTTGCCGTTTCCATACTGATGGCTGTGGTACTGCACTATACGGGGCTTTTCCCAGAGTCATATACTGTGACAAAGTGTATTGCGCTGTCTGTCATAATGAATATTTCAGGTGTATATGGTGACCTGGTCGAGTCTCAGTGGAAGAGACATTATGCCCTGAAGGACTCCGGCAATATCATCCCCGGCCACGGAGGGATGATGGACCGGTTTGACAGTGCCCTGTTCGCTATTCCGATGGGGGTTATATACATCATGATTTACAATATTCTGTGGTAGGAGTGTTTTTATACGGTATTTTTTTTAAATTTGCACCGGTAAATTTATTTTGTTAATATGACTATTCACAGAGCTGGTCGAGGCACAATTCTATGCATCTGGGCGTTCTGCGCACTGATGATTTATATTGTCCTGCACTTCATACACTGTGTATTCATATCTTATCCGCTTACAGGGGCATTGATCTTCTTCATGGGTTTTGTCCTGTATTTTTTCCGCGTGCCTGACAGGGAGACTGTGGCCGGGGAACGTGCCGTGACTTCTGTGGCGGACGGGGAAGTGGTCATTATTGACAAGGTATACGAGAAAGAATATATCAAGGGTGAATGCATACAGGTGTCGGTCTACATGGATTTTTTCAACGTCCATGTGAATTTCTGGCCGATTTCCGGCGAGGTCACCTACTATAAATATCATCCGGGAAAGTATCTCCTAGCTTTTCTCCCGAAAGCATCTGAGCTCAATGAACATACGTCTGTGGCCATACGGAATATGTATGGCGAAGTCTTTTTCAAGCAGCTTGCCGGCACTTTCGCCCGCAGGATCGTATGCTATGCGAAAGTAGGCGGGACAGGGGAGAGGGGCTCACAGTGCGGAATAATCAAATTCGGCTCCCGGATTGATATGTATCTGCCTCTGGATGCAAAGATCAAAGTGAATCTTGGCGATGAGGTCAGAGCCTGCGAGACTATTATAGCTGAATTATAAAATGGACCTAATTAAATCAGATCAAAACGATTCGACAATGTCATTCGAGATTGGAAGCGACGCGGACGATTCCGTCCCCTTGTCGGGCATCAGGCCCGCTTACAGTTCATATACCATGCATAGAGCGGAGGATGTATGGAAGAGATAATTATAATTTTCGCTCTTATTTTGCTGAACGGTATTTTCTCGATGTCGGAGATAGCCTTGATATCAGCGAGGAAGTCAAGTCTGCAGACAGATGCGGAGAAAGGGCAGAAATCGGCTAAGACCGCTCTGAACCTGGCCTCTGATCCGGACAAGTTCCTGTCGGCCGTACAGATCGGAATCACTCTGATAGGTATTCTCACCGGTATCTTTTCCGGGAACAAGATTGCCCAGGAGCTTACACAGGTGCTTGAGAAAGCCGGTATGTCACTGGGCCCTGCCGCCGCGCTTGCGCAGGCGATCATAGTGGTCATTGTCACATATTTCACTATCCTGCTTGGAGAGCTTGTCCCTAAGAGAATTGCAATGAGCGCATCAGAGAAGGTGGCAAAGATCGTGGCCCGTCCGATGAAAGCGGTATCGGTGGTGACATCACCTTTTGTCTGGCTGCTTGCGAAAAGCACAGCCGGGGTGCTGAGGATCCTGGGAGTGAAGGCCCAGGAGTCGAAAGTGACTGAGGAGGAAATCAAGTCCATCATACAGGAAGGTACTGATGAGGGTGAGGTCTCGCCTGTCGAGCAGGACATAGTGGACAGGGTCTTTGCACTGGGAGACCTGAAGGTCAGCACGATCATGACCCTGAGGAATGACATAGTCTATCTGGACCTTGAAATGACCGATGCCGAGATAAGGCATACCATAGAAGAGAATATCTTCGAGGCCTATCCGGTAGTCGACGGAGATCTGGACCATGTGGTGGGCGTGCTTTCTCTCAAGGATTTTGTCCTCAATGTAGGCAAAGAGCAGCTGAAGCTCGAGAAAATGATACATGATCCTGTGTATTTCCATGAGAACATGAATGTCTATACTGTCCTGGAAGATATGAAACGCAAGAAGATCAGCAGGGCTCTTGTCTGCGATGAGTTCGGATCATGCTGCGGTATCATTACGCTCAAGGATATCATGGAGGCGCTCATAGGCACAGTCAACGATGACCATCAGAAAGAGCCGGACATTGTGGCGCGGCTCAACAATGACGGGTGGATCGTCGACGGACAGTGCTCTATGTATGATTTCATCATGCATTTTGACCTTGATGACGAGGTCCAGGAATATGAGTACACGACTGTCGCCGGCCTTATTCTGGACGTGCTTGACCATGTCCCCGTAGCAGGGGAGAAGGCCTTGTGGGGCAATTTTGAGTTTGAAGTGGTAGACATGGACGGGGCAAGGATCGACAAGGTGATAGTCAAGGATATCAGGGACAGGAAAAAAGATGCTGCTGTACCGGAGGAACAGCAGCACGGCGGGACTCAGGCCAGGGAATGACTTCCTGTCATTTCTTCTGATCTTCTTCAATAAGCCTGAGAAGGCAGTCTATGGCCTCGGTTTCCGGCACATGCCTCATGACCGGGGTCTTTCCTTTGTAGATTGATACTTTCCTGTTTCCCTCTCCAACATATCCCCAGTCTGCATCGGCCATCTCTCCAGGGCCGTTCACTATGCATCCCATGACTGCGATCACCATGCCTTTCAGATGGGATGTACGCCTTTTGACCTCGTTGAAAGTACTTTCAAGGTTATACATTGTGCGTCCGCATCCAGGGCATGCGACATACTCAGGACGGTAGAATTTCCGCCTTGCAGCCTGCATGAGTTCATCGCACAGATATTCAGCGAGCCTGTTTTCCTCTACGCTCACTTTCTTCCCGGTGTTGTCGACATATGTGCCTCTGATTTCCAGATCGTCTATTTTCCTGTCCAGAAGCATTTTCCCGAAATCGCATGACATATCTAGCATCAGGCGGGTCCTGGACGGGGAATCATAAGTGGCGACAGCTTTCGTGCCTTCAAGTCCGAGTGAAACCAGGGACGAGTGAAGCTTATGGTCATATCTGTCCGCAAGGTATTGTGCTACAGGAATTTCGTTCTCGGGGGGCTCTGTAAGGGATACCCTGATGGTGTTGCCTATACCTTCTGACAGCAGGGTGGAGATGCCCACTGCGGATTTGATACGTCCTGAGTCACCGTTCCCGGCTTCAGTGACACCAAGATGCAGAGGGAAGAGCACACCTCTATCACTCATAGCCTTGTACAGCAGTCTGTATGCCTCCACCATGACGACGGTGTTGCTTGCCTTAAGGGAAACCACCACGTTGTAGAAACCGTTCGCCGTGCACATGTCTATCCACTCCAGGGCAGCCTCTTTCATTGCCAGCGGGGTGTTTCCGTATTTCTCTGTAATCCTTTCTCCGAGTGAGCCGTGGTTGAGTCCTATCCTTATGGCGCATCCTGTACGCTTGCACACTTCGATGAGCCTGGCGAACTGTATCTCGGCCTGCTTGTGGTCACGGTGGAAATTCCCCGGGTTTATCCTCACTTTCTCCACCACTTCTGCAGATGCGATGGCCACTTCGGAAGAAAAATGCACATCGGCTACAAGTGGTGTATCTATGCCTTCTGCTCTGAGTCTTGACTTGATTTCCCGCAGGTCTTCCACATCTTTCATTCCGGGGACTGTCAGCCTGATGAGCTGTGCCCCTGCCTTGTACAGTCTACGGCACTGTTCTACGCTCGCCTGGATATCTGACGTATGCGTGTTGCACATAGTCTGGACGACAATCGGGCAGTCAGCCCCTATCAGGACATTCCCTGCATGCGCTGTTATTGTTTCCATATCTTGTATCCTTTTAACTGTCTGCTATTCTGCCATGGACTCCGTCTGCCGGTTGACGCTTAACCCTATCTCCTGCCTTGCCTTCTGTCTCAGCTGGTGCTTTGTCATGCCCACTCTCTTGGTAAGCTGGAAATGCAGTCCCACGGAGAAAATGATATTTGACGGATATGCATATCTGTAATAGTAGTCGCTGTAGTAATCAGGCTGGTGCAGTGCTCCCATCGAGTACTTGTACATGGCTGAAAAATGTATCTCCACAGGATCGAACACGAAGCCGAATCCCAGTCCTCCCTTGATTCCGTAGTCAAACCTCTTGTCTGTGGAGATAAAGCCTGACGCCACTTCCGGACTCAGGTCCTGGCCGCTTCTGTGGACATTCATCCTGTAGCCTACGAAAAAACCCAAATTGACGAGGAGCTTCATTTTCCAGAAATCCACATGCATGTGGGCCAGGACCGGAGCCTCTATGACATCCATGACAGCCTCCCGCACACCAGAATACGGCCCTCCCAGGTCAGACCACAGCCCTGTCTCCTCGTCAGCCTTGAACCTGTATCCTTCCCTGGCATAGAAAATGCCGGCCTGGAATCCGAAGTACGGCATGTAGCCGAACATTTTTCCGTATCTGGTATAGACTATACCGAAATTCACAGGCATGAACAAGGATTTCTGCCTCATGCTGGGATTCCACATCACCTGGCTGAGGCTCATGCCATACTGGACACCTATCATGCTGTAGTCGTTAATGACTATCTTCTTCTTGAGGTCTACAGTATCCAGGTAGGCCTTGAGACTGTCACCCTCAGGAAGTACGAATTCCTTGACAATCATGGCAGTGTCGGCGCTTGACACTTTGTCTTTATGTTTTGTCTGCGCATAGGATGCCTGGCAGGCGACGGATATGGCAGCCATGACAGCCGGAAGTATTTTCATCATTAGCCCTTTTCTTCTCATTTGAACATCTCTCCTACATCTAAGCTTTGTGAAAGTTCCATTTTCTCCGGTATGTCTATCAGAGTGTTGCCGTTTTCGAGTTTATAGAACATCACTTTCTCAGGCTGCTTCTTTTCCAGAAGGTTCCCGGTGTCCACAATCCCGTTCCTGTTCACATCCTCTGTCAGCCTGATGGAGTACTTGCCTGCCTTCAGGTATGGGAACAGAAGTGTCTGGTCGCTGTCTATGATGAAGCTCCTGATGACTTTGTCCCTCTTTTCATTGAGCAGGTCCACGATGTATTTGTTGTTCACATTGCTCATCACAAGGGACAGCGTGCTGAGTGTCTCGTCATTCGGAAGCGTGACCTTGACTTCGAGGCTGTCGTTGTAGAACCCGTTTATGTCCTTGAATTTGTGTCCGGGGATATTGAGGAAATATTCGTATCCCGGGAGGAATTCCTCTTCCGGACGGATAACATATTTCCTCAGGTTAAGCGTGTCCTGCGTCACTGTGAACTTCCCTCTGGCCTCCTGCTGCCTCGGATTGAGCGACCTGAAAGTGACTGAGTCGAATGCCGACTCCACAAGCGGGTATTTGAACTCTATCACGAAGCCGTTCTGCTCCACATTTTCAGGCTCGGCTGCGACGGTGAACACTGCCGTCGTATCCTCCTTCTTGATGTCCTTGCGTGCACTTTTCCTCACCATCAGTTCTTTTGGCTTGGTAAGCTTTATCTCCTCCACGAAAGGCACCAGGTTGCCGAGGGTGTCAGTCTTCATGTAGTCGACATTGAGATACAGCGTGTCCGGCTGAGGGGCAGGGTCGTTTATCCATATTTCCAGACTGTCCTGCATGATGTTGAACTGTGTGATGATCCTGTCATGAGGGACCCCATTGATCCAGAGCGAATCTATCTGCGCGTAGGGAGCCATGAAAGTGATGTAGGCCGTGCGTTCTCCCACGCGTTCGGAGTTGTCTATCATCTGGGTAGACGGTGTCTCCTTGAACATGTTCAGCTCGTATTCGGTCTTTCTAGCCTGGCACGCAAGCGTGTCTGTCATAAGGTATTTGTACAGCTCCGGAACCGAGTCTCTGATTCTGTTCACAGGCCTGATCAGGGAGTCGAAGAAAGCGACCTGTTCGGAGGTAGCGTCGTATTTATTGTCATAATTCACGTCCATAACTGCAAAAAGCCTGTATACAGTATCCTGAATGTTCCTGATACAGAAAAATCCCCAGTCGTCGGTCTTTCCAGCCGCCACCGGCCGCTGCTTGAAGATTGCAGAGTCCGCCTGGTCCTTGTAGAGCATTACGGTGGCTCCTTTTATCGGCATGAGGGTGTTGCAGTCCTGTACGACACCTGTTATATACATGGAATCCACATGGTTTCCGGTAGAGAAAGACAGGTTGTATCCAGGGAACATATTCCCTTCGTTGTTGTCCGCGATGGCGTTGGTCAGGTCAAGGGTATATGTCTTGTTGGAGTCAAGGTCCGACTCGAAATAAATTACAAGTGTCTTCCCTTTCATCCTGTATTTAGGAGGTTTCTCCATAGGAGGGGAGAGGAAGATGCTCTGCTGGTCTTTCACCACCACATATTCATTGAAAGTGAAGGCAAGCTGCGTCTTGTGTACCGGCACCATCTTGCTCCCCGGATACGGATACAGTTTCACAATGACAGGGGGGATGGTGTCTTTCGGCCCTCCGGACGGGGGAGTGGTGGTGTTGGCGCATGAATGGGAAAACAGCACCGGTCCCAGCACGAGCAGTACCGGGATGGCTGGAAAGTATTTTTCAAACAACTTTTTCATCAATACTCAACCGCTATAATTGAAATCATATGTCAGTCCTGACAACACTTTGTATTCCTTCTATCTTCTTGAGTTTCTTTATAAGTTTCTCCAGGTCGTCCTTGTCATGCACATAGAGGTCGATGTAGCCTTCAAATATGCCCTCATCGGTCCCCAGGCAGAATTTCCTGATATTCACGCTCATGACGAGCGAAATATATCTCGAGATCTCATTGATGATGCCTATCCTGTCAAGCCCTTTCAGCGAAAGCCGCACCAGGAATGACTGGTCGGAATCCTTCTCCCAAAGCGGCATCACTATGCGGTCCCCGTGCTTGGCGGCTATGCTGTTTGCCACACTGCAGGTCTTCTTGTGCACTGTCACAGTACCGTCTGAGGCCAGGAATCCAACGACGCTGTCTCCCGGGATCGGATTGCAGCAGCCGGCGATCACATATTTGTGCCTGGTGTCGGATTCGTCGTTGATCACGTAGCTGTTTTTCTTCTCCTTGCTTCTGAACCATGAGAATCCCCAGGATTTCCCTTGCTTGTTGTCTGTCTTTTTGACTATGTCCTCAAGGTTGTTCAGTTTGAGAAGCCCTATCCCTACCCTGAAATAGAGCTCGTCGGCATCGTCCTCGAATATCTCATATCCGTCGAGCATCGCCTTCACTGTCGCCCCGTTCAGTTTGCATCCGATTGCGCCAAGCTGCTCCTCGACCATTTTCCTGCCCACATTGATGCTTTCCTGGCGCTCGCCTTTGAGGTAGTCCATCACGATGTTCTTGGCTTTACGGGTCTTCAGGAACTGCAGCCATTCGCGTTTCGGCTTTTCTGTCTCTGCCGTGATTATCTCTACCTGGTCACCCGTCTTGAGCTCATAGGACAGCGGCTCGAGCTTCATGTTGACTTTCGCGGCTATGGCCTTGTTCCCGATCTGGGAATGGATGGAATAGGCGAAGTCGAGTGCTGTGGCTCCCTTAGGTATGCGCTTCTGGTCGCCTTTAGGGGTGAATACGAATATGTCTGTGGTGGTAAGGTCGTTGTGGATGATGTCCAGGAGCTCGAGTGCATTCACGTCAGGGTTGACGAGAATCTCTTTCACCTTGCTTATCCAGCTGTCCATTTCGTTTTCGTTCTCATCCACGAAACCGTCTTTCTTGTAAGTCCAGTGCGCGGCTATGCCGCGTTCCGCGATGTCATTCATCCTTGTGGTGCGTATCTGCACCTCGATCCAGATGCCGGAGTGGCTCATGAGGGTGCAGTGCAGCGCCTCGTATCCGTTGTTCTTCGGATGCTTGACCCAGTCGCGGATGCGGTCGCTCTTGTATTTGTAAATCCCTGTGATGATGGAAAACACATGATAGCACTGGTCTCGCTCGCTCTCTGTTGATTTTGCGTCCGGAGTGAAAATGATCCTCACTGCATAAAGGTCATATACCTGGTCGAAGGTGATGCCCTTGGTGATCATCTTGTGCCAGATGGAGTACGGGGTCTTCACTCTCTTCTTTATCTCGAAGTTGAATCCGGCGCTGCTGAGCGCCGTGCCGATAGGCTGGATGAATTCGTCTATCTCTTTCTCCTTGTCATTGATATTCCTGTTTATCTTTTCAGATATCTCGTTGAAGGCCTGGGGTTCCTTGTACCTGAGCCAGATATCCTCCATCTCGGACTTCACCTCATAGAGTCCAAGCCTGTGCGCGAGGGGGATGAATATGAACATCGTCTCGCTGAGTATCTTGTCGCGCTTGTACTCTGGCATGAATTCTATGGTCCTGCAGTTATGGAGCCTGTCCGCGAGCTTTATGAGCACTACACGGACATCGTCGTTGAGCGTAAGGAGGATCCGCTTGAAGTTCTCCGCCTGTATGCTGTTCTGCTTGGCCTTGTCCTCGTTGTCCAGCACTGTCTTAATCTTGGTGAGCCCGTCCACCAGGGAGGCTATCTTGTCACCGAAAATATTCCTTATGTCATCTACCGTGTAGTCAGTGTCTTCCACCACATCATGGAGCAGTGCGGCGCAGATGGACTTGTACCCCAGCCCGATATTGCTGACCACTATCTGCGCTACGGCAATCGGGTGCAGTATGTATGGTTCTCCCGAGCGTCTGCGGACACCTTTATGCGCTTCGTTCGCAAACTCGAATGCCTTCTGCACCATGTCCAGCTCGCTCTGGTTGGCGCATCTTTTCCTGGCGGCCTCCTTGAGGTCGGCATAGTCGCGTGCTATGACTGCGTAGTCCTGCTGTGTGAATTCTGATATAGCCATAAGTTGTCAATTTTCAATGTTATAGTTGTCCACATTCTGGTATGCGTACGAGAGTTCGGCCCCGAACAGGATGATGAACCATCCGAAGTTCATCCAGAACATGAATAGCGGTATAGCCGCCACGGCTCCATATACCATGTTGAGTCTGGTCACGAAAATCTGTGTCCCCAGGTAAAGGTACTGCAGCAGGGTGAAGACCAGCCCGGCGACTGCAGCGGCCCTCAAGGCGTTGCTGTACATGACCCTGGCGTTGGGGATGAACTTGTACATGGCTGAAAATGTAAGTGTGGCGATAATATAGAAGATAACCCATCCGAGCACAGATGAGAACGGTTCCATTGACTTGATGTCCAGCCCTATGCTTTCCAGGAGGTTCGAGTATATGATGGACCCGGAGAAGAAAAGCATTATCACGAAAGGGGAGATGAAAAGTATCAGCACATAGAAAGAGAACCTCTTGAAGAAATTCCTTGACTTGTGGACTTTCCACACGTTGTTGAAGACACGCTCTACCGACATCATCATCCAGAATATCAGCCAGATGAACAGCAGCGCGCTGACAAGGCCCATTGTACTGGACTGGGCGGTGGTGATTATGTTGTCTGCAAAGCCCAGCACCATGTCTATGACTTCCTGGCTGTCACTGAAGTTGGCATAGAGCAGTTCCTTGAGCTTGTCTGAAAGCCCCAGGCCCCCTGTGAGGACGAATGTCACAGCGATGAAAGGCACTACCGACATGGTCCCGAAGAAACTGAGGGCCACTGCCTGGAAGCCGATTTTCTGGGCGGAGAAAGTCTTGAGCGTAAGTATGAGGATTTTCGCATATTTGACAATGCCGGCCTTGAACCTCGAGAGCTCCTCGATGTTGATCTGCCAGATGTCCTCGGCAAAGAATTTCTTGGATTTCCTGTATGTACGGCTTACTCTGTTCATCTTCCGGGTCTCCTATGTTCAGAACAGTGTCAGCTGGGGGGCCTCTTCGCCGGGACTCTCTGCTTCCGTCCCCTCTGCGGAAACCATGCGCATGAATTCTTCTTCGGAAATGACAGGTATGCCTTCGGACTGCGCTTTCTTCATCTTTTCAGGGCCTGGCTTCTCCCCGGCAAGCAGGAATGAAGTCTTGCCGCTGATGGAGGTGCTGTTTTTCCCTCCATGCGAGGCTATCAGCTTCTTCATCCGGTCCCGGGAAATGGAGAAATTCCCGGAAATCACGATAGTCTTTCCCTTCAGGATGTCGGAAACAGGACCTTCCTGTGCCTGCATCTCGAACTGCAGCCCGGCCTCCCTGAGCTTGCCTATCATCTCCATGTGCTTCGGGTCCTTGAAATATGCCACGACGCTGTCCGCGATGACCTCTCCTATGTCCTCCACCTGCAGGAGCTCTTCCCTGGAGGCCGAAGCCAGTGCGTCTATATTCTTGAAATAGACTGCAAGGCTTTTGGCTGTGGATTCACCTACATATCTGATCCCCAGAGCATAGAGAACATGGTCAAAAGGCACTTTCCTGGACTCTCCCAGACTGCTCAGGAACCTTTCGGCGGAACGCTCTTTCCATCCTTCAAGCCTGAGAAGGTCTTCCTTGCCCAGGCTGTACAGGTCTGCCGGTGTCTTCACGAGCCCGAGGCTGTACAGCTGGTCGATCGTGGCGTCCCCTGCGATCACATTCATTGCCTTGCGGCTGATGAAATGCACCAGCTTGCCTTTTATCTGCATAGGGCACCCGTCAGTGTTGGGGCAGAAGTACTTGGCTTCCCCCTCGTCACGCACCAGCGGTGTGCCGCAGTCAGGGCATTTGTCCGGGAAACGGGGGAGTGCCACCCCGCTTTCACGCCTTGACAGCTCTACACCTGTGATTTTCGGTATGATCTCCCCGCCCTTTTCCACATAGACATAGTCACCGATGTGTATGTCGAGGAGCTCCATCTGGTCGGAGTTGTGCAGCGAGGCCCGCTTGACCACCGTGCCGGAGAGCTGGACCGGCTCCAGGTTTGCGACAGGCGTAACCGCCCCTGTCCTGCCTACCTGGTAATCTATTGACAGCAGCCTGGTCAGAGCCTGCTCAGCCTTGAACTTGTATGCCACAGCCCATCTCGGGAACTTGGACGTATATCCCAGCTCCTGCTGGTAGGGCAGCTCGTTTACCTTTATCACTATGCCGTCGGTGGCAAACGGCAGGAACTTCCTTTCTGTGTCCCAGTAATTGATGTATTCCTCGATTTCGGAGATGCTTTTGCATATCCGTCTCTTGTCAGATACCGGAAGTCCCCATCCTGCAGCAGCCTTGAGTGCCTGGTCATGTGTCTGGAAGGGAAGCCCGTCCCCGAGCATATGGTAGAGGGTGCATTCCAGCCCCCGCCTCCCGGTCTCCGCCGGGTCAAGGAGCTTGAGAGAACCTGATGCCGCATTGCGCGGATTCGCGAACGGAGGGTCTTCATCTCTTTCCCTCTCCTTGTTGAGTCTGTCAAATGCCTTGTACGGCATATAGATTTCACCGCGGATCTCGAATTCGTCCGGTATCCCTGTGCCTGAAAGCTTCTGGGGAATGTTCGCAATGTGCCTGACATTTTCAGTGACATCATCCCCCACTGTGCCGTCTCCACGTGTCAGGGCCCTGAACAGTATTCCCTTGCGGTATGTCAGGCATATCGCGGTGCCGTCAAATTTAAGCTCGCATGAGAATGTGAAGGCATTCCCGAGACTCCTGGCTGCACGGTCCACGAAAGCCTCCACCTCAGTTATGTCGTATGTGTTGCCGAGCGAAAGCATTGGATATCTGTGCGGATACTGTGCAAACTCCCTGCTCCCGGGGCGGGAATCGTCCAGGTCGCTTCCGACATGGCGGGTAGGCGAGTCCTGGGTCTGCAGTTCCGGGTACAGGGCTTCCAGGTCCGACAGCTCCCTCATCAGGGAGTCGAATTCAAAGTCACTCAGCACCGGAGCATTCTCCACATAGTACAGCCTGTTGCTCTCGGCGAGTGTCTTCCTGAGCTGCTGCACCCTTATGATGGCCTCTTCTTTTGTAAGCATACCTGACATATAGACATAAGTCTACAAAAATAGGCAAAATCTGCGGATTATGCCAAAAAATGTTCAGCCGCGCTCTATTCCTGCCCCGATACCTCCGTCATGCCCCGGTCTGCGCATCCGGTACCTGAGGAAACCTGTAATGTCCGCCGCCAGCCAGCCTGCAGGTATGGCCCACCATATCCATTCCACCCCGTATGAAGGGGCGGCAATGTAGGAAATCAGAACCCTGAGCCCGAGCGATATGACAGTGAGCACAAGGGAGAAAGCCGGACGTCCGGTCGCCCTGAAAAGCCCGTAGAGCATGAACAGGAAGCCGATGCCGAGGTAGAAGCTTCCCTCGACCCTGAGATACACTGTGCCTGTCCTGATCACTTCTTCCTCCTCCTTTCCTACAAATATGCCCATGAGATAAGGTGCGAGGAGTACTGTGGCGGCAGATATCGCTATGGAGAAGACTGTGACGGCAATAACCGCGCTGCGGATGCCCCGGCGTATCCTCTCTTGCCTGCCGGCTCCGTAGTTCTGGGCGATGAATGTGGAGAATGCGTTGCCGAACTCCTGCAGTGGCATGTATGCAAACGCATCTATCTTTACAGCCGTGGCGAATGCCGCCATGACAGCTGTGCCGAATGAGTTCACCAGCCCCTGCACCATCAGGATACCGAAATTCATCACGGACTGCTGCAGGCATGTCAGGACTGAATATACCGAGATTTCCCGTACCTGATGCATGTCTGTATGCATTTCATCCTTACGGATACTGAGCCATGGATACTTTTTCTTTGTCCACCAGATCAGTGCTGCTGCGCTTGCCGCCTGCGATATGACCGTCGCGAGCGCCGCTCCGTCTGTCCCCATGCCAAGTCCCAGTATGAAAGCCAGGTCCAGCCCGATGTTCAGCACGACCGAGACGCCCAGGAACCACAGCGGGGACACAGAATCCCCTATGGAACGCAGGAGGTATGCGTAGAAATTGTAGAGGAAGGTGAAAGGGATGCCGGCACAGATGATCACCAGGTACTCCTTCATCTCCCCGTAGACTTCCCGGGGGACATTGAGCATACGTATTACCGGGTCAATGAAAACGGAAATGGCGGCTGTCACCAGGACAGTCACCGCACCTATCAGCACAAATGATGTGAAGGCACTCTTTTTCAGGCCTTCCATGTCCCCGTTCCCGAATCTCATCGAGAACAGTGTACTGCTTCCCATGCACAGCCCGATCACAAGTGACAGCAGGAATGTCATAAGTGAATATGAACTGCCTACAGCGGCAAGCGCCTCCGGTCCGAGGCACCTTCCTACTATGAAGGTGTCCGCAAGGTTGTAGCACTGCTGCAGGAGATTTCCCAGCACCATAGGCAAAGCGAAAAGCAGCATCGAACCTGTGATGCTGCCTTCCGTAAGGTCTATATTCCTGTTTCCAGTCATTCCGGAATACCGTCTCATATTCTTTGCACAGCCCGTCCAAGTCTCCCTCGGCTATTCCAGAACTGCCGTCCAGCCCCCGTTCCTTGCCATCCTGATGTCCAGCACACTGCCGCTGTCCACCTGGGTCTTCTTCATCCTGTAGTCCATGGCCTGCCTTCCGGAGTTGGGACCGTCACTGAATGAAGTCATGGCATAGCTTCTTCCGCTGTCAAGGAAATCCAGGCTGACAGTGAATTCCCTGCTGTCCTCCCTGCCGTTGCAGATGGCTCCTATGAACCATTTCTCCCCGCTGCGGCGTGCAACGATGATATATTCCCCGGCTTTTGCATCCAGCACCCTGCTCTCGTCCCATACTACAGGGACTGAAGCGATGAATCCCGTGCATTCAGGATTCCTGTAATAGCATGTAGGGGAGTCGGCAAGCATCTGTATCCCGCTTTTGAAAACCGTATAGAGCGCCATCTGGTAGGCCCTTGTCCCTATGCTGGCGGAGTTCGGCCTTTCCGACCTGTAGACTTCAGGCTGCATGCTGATCATGGCACCCGGAGTATAGTCCATCGGGCCTACGGCATTGCGGATGAAAGGCAGGTAAAGTGAATTGTCAGGGGTGCAGCCGCCCATCTGCTCCATTCCGCGCACACCTTCATAAGACAGGATGTTGGGATATTTCTTTTCCAGGCCCGCTGGTTTGAAAGAACCGTGGAAATCCACCATGAGGTGGTGCCTGGCGGCCTCTGAGGCCACCCTTTCATAGTAGTTCACCATCCACTGGTCGCTCCTGTCCATGAAGTCTATCTTGACTCCCGCCACACCCCACTCCTGGAATGTCCTGAACAGGTCGAAATTGTTTTCCACAGTAAGCCACGTGAGCCAGAGGAACACGCCTACACCTTTCTCTTTCCCGTACCGGATGATTTCATGCACGTCTACCTGCGGGTTCGGGGTATACGGGTCGCGGGTGCTGAGCGCCCAGCCTTCGTCCATGAGGATGTACGGTATCCCGTATTCGGCGGCGAAGTCGATGAAGTATTTGTATGTGTCCATGTTGAACCCTGACACGAAATCTACGTCAGGTCCGTATACTGAGGCCCCGTTCCACCATTCCCAGCTGACCTGGCCCGGCCTGATCCAGCTGCAGTCTTCTATTGCGCACGGGGAGGACAGGTTGTCCGTCATGTGGTTTGAGGCTATGTCCCTGTCGTCTCCGGAAATCACCATGAACCTCCACGGGAATGTCCTTTCCCCTGAGGTGGATGCTATATAATAGGCTTCCTTCAGTATTTTCACGCTCCTGTCCCCGTCTTCCCCGAACTCGAGCGGGCATTTCGGGAATACCGCATCAAGGCCTCCTTTCCCGTCACTCCGGAGGAACATGCACGGATAGTCATACAGGTCCGCTTCCGACATCAGTATGCTGTATCCATTCCCGCTTCCTGCGCTTTCTGTCCTGAAGAGCACAGGGAGGTAGCTGACCTGTCCGTCCTGCCTGATATCTCCGACCGGTGTGACGGTGTACGGCTGCTCATACGAGGTCTTGAACCCCCGGTTAAGCGACAGCACCGCATCGGTATTGCCTGGGAACTCCAGGCTGAACCTTTCGTCCAGGACCTCAATGTCTCCCTTCAAGTCCGTGATGAACCTGTAGGCTATGCCGTCATTGAAAGCCCGGAACTCTACCGAATACCCTCCTTTCATGTTAAGTGTGAGGGAATTGTAGCAGTTCCTTATATTCGCGTCGCTTATGGGGAACAGACATTCCTCCGTACGGTCTACCGACTCCCTTTCCGTACTCTTCAATACGGCATCCTGCCCGAGGGGCCTGTCACGGAGGATCATTCCTATTTCGCTGCTTCTCAATATGATGTCATCTCCGCAGCTTACCGTATAGCCGATCCTCTCTCCCACGGAGACTTCCGCCTTGAGCCTTCCGTCCGGGGATTTGACTTCATAGTTACCTCCATACAACGGCATAACAAGTATCGCCGCTGAGAATGCGGCGGAAATATATCTGAACATAATGTGTATTTGATTATTAGGTTATTGTTCTTTTTTCATGGTGTCTGTCTCCTGGCGTTTCAGTCATTCGGGAATACTATTCCCCATTCTCTGCGGAGCCCGTCCATGATTTCCATCACGCGGAGGCTTTCGCTGTGCGGCATGAAATCCGTCTCCACCTTTCCTGCATTTATCGCGTCCATACATGCCTGCACCTGGTATTCGAAGCCCGTAATCTGGTGCGGGGCATACAGCGTGTCCACCAGAATATGGTCGCTGGAGTAGACATCCGCCTTGAGAGGGTTGTTGATATTGTCGAGGATGATATAACCTTTGTCCCCGTTGATGATGCCCTGCCTGTCATTGGCGCAGCAGGCGGAAGCCAGGAGCTGTGCCATGCGGCCGTCAGGATAGCTGAATGTGATGCTGTCCTGCAGGTCAACCCCTGTGTCGGATTTTATGCAGGATGAAGAGATGCCGGTGAAGCCGGAGCCGAAGTTCATCAGTGCGAAGTTGATCGTATAGACACCAAGGTCAAGCAGTGCGCCGCCTCCCAGCTCCGGGCGGATTATCCGCTCCTTGTGCATTACCGGATAGCCAAGATGTGCAGTGAGCAGGACCGGTCTTCCGATTGCCCCGCTGTCCAGGATCTCCTTGACTGTCTTTCTGAAAGGCATGTACCGTGTCCAGATGGCTTCTGCCAGGAAGACGTTGTTCTCTTCTGAGAGGCGTATCACTTCCGCGGCTTCCCGGGCATTGGCCATGAAGGCTTTCTCGCAGAGGACCGGCTTGCCTTTTTCAAGGCACATTTTCACATGGCTGTAATGGAGCGAATGTGGTGTGGCGACATAGATCAGCTGTACCTCAGGGTCTTCTGCAAGGGATTCGTAGCTCCCGTATGCTTTGCTGAAACCTCTTCTGGATGCGAAGTCCTCGGCCTTTTCTATCTGTCTGGCGGCAACGGCATAGGCTTCGACGCCTTCCATCCCGTGGATTGTGGTGGCCATTTTCTCGGCGATATGCCCGGCACCTATTATACCAATCTTGAACATAGTTGAGGGAATTGAGTTAAAACAGGTGCGAAGATAAGAAATATTGTTGACATTCGACAGCCGGATGATGCTCCATGGTGGTCGCCGGACCTCTGGAAGTGACAGCGGATAATGATTGTCCTCTGTAAGTCATTGAATTGAATGAATATGGCATGCAATAGGCAGTATCATAATTTGCCAAAAGCGTATAAATAACGTCAGTTCGACGAATTTATGTTTAACAGTATTATCCTAAAAATCAATATTTTATCATTTATGACCGGATTTCTTTCAGAAATCCTGTCTGTCCACCCCCAGTCACCTGCGGTGACAGCCCCGGTGGGGCATGCGGCTCCGCTTCGCTGCGCCGGCACCTGCGCTGCTTCGGTTCCCATGCAGGAAACCTAGCTGACGCTCCGGTGCGGCCCTGAAGGGCCTTCCCATCTTAATCCCCAGTTACTCCGTGACAGCCCCTTATTAAAGGGCGCCACCCTCTTCCTTCCCCCTCGCCGGGGGACCTGTCGCAGGCCACGGGCCTGCTCCTTAATAGG
>JADIMB010000077.1 GCA_017694995.1 Candidatus Cryptobacteroides faecavium
AAAATTTGCTCTGCTCTCGGCTTCTGCGATATTTGGCCTGTCGGCCACATATACGGTTCACGCCTCGGCATAGCAAATAAAAATTTGCTCTGCTCTCGGCTTCTGCGTATATTTGTCGCTTGATTTGGCGACAGCGGGCCAAAATTAGGAAAAATAAGGGAAACACAATGGGGAAATTGAGAAAATGTATATTGGTGCTGCTTCTCCTGCTGCCGTTCTGGGCAGGCAGGATATATGCCCAGTATGACAAGGATGTGTTCTTTTTCCGCGGCCGCCAGGCTCTGGCTGAAGGCAAGTATGCCAGTGCTATTGAGAATTTCAATGTCCTTGCCAGACTTGATTCCTCAGATTACTGGACATTCTTTTTCAGGGGGATAGCAAAGTACAACCTCGGTGATATCAGGGGAGCGCAGTCTGATTTCGACATCTCCGTGAGGCTGAACCCTGTCTTCACTTCAGGATACCATTACAGGGCCATCACACTCAGCAGGGCAGGAAAATATGACGAAGCCCTGGCTGACCTGCAGCAGGCGATCAATCTCAGGCCAGGATATATCGGCCTTTATTTCACCAGGGGTGTCACATATTTCCTTTCCCAGCAGTTTGACAAGGCTGTATCGGATTTTGACCGCTATATCAGGAAAGAGCCCAAGGATCCTTCGGCGTATCTGAACCGCGGAGCCAGCCATCTGTTCCTAAAGGATACCCTGAGTGCACTGAATGACTACAACAAGGCGATCAAGCTTGACAGGTTCGACCCTGAAGGATATATCCGCAGGGGCCGCCTGTATGCCTCCCAAGGGGACTATGCTGCCGCAATAGCGGATATGGACAAGGCGATCGGCCTTGACACCACAAATACATTTGCGTATTTCAACAGGGCTATTATGCTCTATGAGCAGAAAAATTATACGGGGGCGATGCGGGATCTGAACAGGGTGCTGAGGGACGAGCCGGGTAATGCGCTCACATTGTATAACAGGGGTCTCATAAACGCCCAGGTCGGGGCTTACGAAGATGCCTTGTCCGACATGGACAGGGTCTTGAACATTAATCCGGAGAATGTGCTTGCGTACTTCAACCGTGCGTCTATTTTCATAGAGATGGGAAGATACCAGGATGCGCTTGAAGACTATGACAGGGCCATAGAGCTGTATCCTGATTTCGCCAAGGCATACATGAACCGCTCGTATGTCAAGAATCTCATGGGGGACTTCAAGTCTTCCAAGGAGGATTACGACACAGCCCAGCAGAAGGTCAGGGAGTACAGGGAGGCGAGCTCCAGGGACTCCGGCTCTTTTGCCGACACGACAAAAAAATACAGTTCGCTCATAGCTCTTGACGCCGAGTTCGCAAAGAAGGATTTCAACGATGAGCTTCTGCAGCACCGGGACATTGACATAAGGCTCAAGCCGCTTTACCGCTTTGTCATTGCCGCCGAGAGGCAGGATACGAAATACGCGCTGCAGAGAAGGTATGAGAACCCTCTGGTGGACAGGTTCCTTGCCGGGACAGCGGTACCTGTGGCGATAACGAATGCGGATTCGGCAAATACCTCTGCGCTGCCGGATGATGTGATAGTCAAGGCCCTGTATGGTGCACAGGATGAAGGTTCACCACGCAACAGTTTCCTCAAGGCCCTGTACGAGACATCAAGGAAGCAGTACAACTCCGCTCTGTCATATTATGACTCTGCTGTCGGGACCGGAGACGGGGGTGATGCCATAGAGGCGCTTTACAAGGCGTTCTATTATATGAACAGAGGGGTGCTGAGGGCTGAAATGATAGATTTCATATCATCTATAGAAAGCAATGTGCAGGTGCTGACCATGGATGATTCGGGGACTACACGTGCCAGGGTAAAGGACCAGGTAAGCCAGGTATATGACTATTCTACTGCGATTTCGGATATGAGGCAGGCGGCAGAGACTGTTGATGACATACCTTATATATACTTCAATCTGGGTAATCTGTACTGCCTGACGGCAGAGCATATCACATCGATAGAGAACTATACCCGCGCCATTGAACTGTATCCTTATATGGGTGATGCTTACTACAACCGCGGCCTTGTGCTCATTTACCTGAAGGACAAGGAAAAGGGATGTATTGACCTGTCCAGGGCCGGAGAACTGGGTGTTTCCGAAGCATACAGTGTGATAAAGAAGTATTGCGAAGAGGAGGAATAGTCTGAGATGGTGAGATTCATGAGTTTTTCAAGCGGAAGCTGCGGCAACTGCTATTATTTCGGAGATGAGGAAAACGGTATACTCATAGATGCCGGGGTGAGTCTCAGAAGGCTGAAAAAGGCCCTGGAGGCCAACGGCCTTTCTTTTGATTCCTTCGGCGCAGTGCTTGTCACACATGACCATCTGGACCATATACGGCATCTGGGGTCATTCTGCAAGAAGCTTTTAAAGCCTGTATATGCCACATCAGTGCTGCACAGGGCGTTAGCAAGGCATACTTTCACTTCAGACCATATAGCCCCTTGCAGACGTATCCTGCCTGAAGAAGGTGCAGGGCTGGTATGCGGGATGGAGGTGCGGCACTTCGTTGTGCCGCATGACGCTACCCAGACTGTCGGCTATGCCATATCGTATAAAGGTTGCAAGTTCGTGATTATGACTGATCTTGGCCGCATGACAGATGAAGCTGTCGCATATGCTCGGCAGGCGGATACCGTAGTGCTTGAGTCCAACTATGATATGGACATGCTCATGGGCGGGCCATATACTTACGACTTGAAGATGAGGATTGTCCAGGGAAACGGGCATCTCAGCAACGATGAGTGTGCAGCAGCCATAAGGCGTTTCTGGCATCCAGGCCTTAAGAACATTTTCCTGTGCCATTTAAGCGAGAACAACAATACACCGGAGCTGGCCGGCCGCTGCGCCAGGGCGGCGCTGGCGGAGAGAGGTGTGCCTGAAGGTACTGTATCCCTGAGGTGTCTTCCTCGCACTTACCCTTCCGGGCTATACACCCTTTAGAAGCTGCCGGCCTGGGGATGCCCGGATGCTGTCCGCCAGTATATGTCCTTGCCTGAGAGGCTTATGCGCCATTATGAGGCACTGTCATGCCAGCATGCAAAAAAAGGATATGCCTCCATGAGAGATGCATATCCTCTGTTCTTTTATATGTGTAGATGAATTACTGCTCGTCCATCAGCTGCAGATGCTGGACGTAGATGGCTTTCTTGATCTCCTCTCTTCTCTTGACAGACGGCTTCACGAAAGCCTTCCTTGCACGGAGCTCACGGATGGCGCCGGTCTTTTCAAATTTCCTTTTGAATTTCTTGAGAGCCTTCTCTATGTTCTCACCTTCTTTTACAGGTACTATAATCATCGCTAAATCACCTCCTTTTATTTGCGGGTGCAAAGATAGTCAAATTATTTGATGTTCAAAATATTTTTGAATTTCTCCATGCCGTTTGTGGCTACATCTTTGATATGCGTGATCCTGGAGTCATGCACCGGGACATCTTTCGGGTCGATTATGTATATCGGAGTGTCAGGTCCTGCGTATCTGTACAGACTTGCGGCAGGATATACCTGAAGGGATGTCCCCACGATAAGCATTATGTCTGCCGACTCCACCGTGTCAATGGCTTTCTCTATTTTCGGGACCGCCTCCCCGAACCATACGATGTGAGGACGGAGCTGCGCCCCGTCAGGGGCCTTGTCGCCCAGGTGTATCTCTCCGTAGCCTATGTCGAAGACGCTCGTTTCTGAAAAGCCGTCCATTTCGTTGCACCGGTCTTCAGGACGCACCTTGGTCAGCTCTCCGTGAAGGTGTATGATACGTGTGCTCCCGGCTCTTTCATGCAGATTGTCGATATTCTGTGTTATCACTGTCACATCGTAGTCATCTTCAAGTGAAGCTATGGCGTAATGCGCCCCGTTCGGCTTAACCGTGGCCAGCTGCGCTCTGCGCGAATTGTAGAAATCCAGCATAAGCCCGGGGTTCCTGTACCAGCCGTCTATGGAGGCTACATCTTCCACATTGTAGTGCTCCCACAGTCCTCCGCTGTCCCTGAAAGTGCTTATTCCGCTTTCGGCGCTTACACCTGCGCCGGTCAGTACTGCTATTTTCTTCTTTGCCATATTGTTATAAACCAGGTATTTCAAAATAGAACTTGCCGAGCCAGTATTCAAACAGCGGGTCGAGCACCATAGGTTCGTCACGGTCCGAGAAAGTGATTATCTCCTTTTTTTTCAGGGCGTCCTTGACTCTGCGCACATTTGCCGATGAGTTGAGCGCGTATTTTTCGATGACATCTGTCGCGCTGAACTTTGTCACCCCTTCCATTATAGCCTTGAGAAGACTTATCTGATGGTCTGTGAGGCTGTCCATAATGCGGGTGAACCTGGGTTCATGCACTGATATCAGCACTCTTAGAGCTTCCATCAGTATACCTTCGTTGATATAACCCTTTGTCATTGAGTCGCAGATGGATACAAAGTGGTTGAGATACCACATATTGCCTCTGAACAGCTTGCATGCTCCCAGGATCATGTCCTGCTCTATGACTTTCCCGCTGTACTGGAAGCCCCGCATTATATGCTCGATGATGTCCCTCTGGTCTATGTTCTGCAGGGGAAGGTGTTCCACAGTCCTGTGGAAATATTTGTATTCGTCGAAGATATATTTCATGGCGTTCACCCTTGAGCCGGAGAGGATGAAACTGCATCCCTGGCCCTCGGCTGACGAGCGGTTCTCTTCCATGACCTGCTTGAGTATCCTGAATACATCCTCGTACCTGCTGTCGTGCATGAGGTTCTGGAATTCCTCGATGATGATGAAAATCCGCATGTCCCTCTCGGCGGAAATCCTGTACGGCAGGCTCAGGACGGCATATATGTCATCGGCATCGTACTCCCAGTTCAGGGACACCACTTCGTCTATCCTGGCAAACCTGTCCTTGTCAAAGACAAAGTGGGTGCCTTCCAGCAGTCTTCCGACGGCGTCCTCATATTCGGACGGGGTGGAGAAACATGACCTGACCACTGCCGACCCGAACCTTGTGAGGAACATCCCGATGCTGCGGATATTGAAGAGATTCACCTGGCATGCGGAGAACTGCTTCCCTGAAATGCGCATGTTGAAAAGTGTCTGCTGTATGAGCGATCTTTTCCCCGATTTAGGCGGCTCGTAGATGGCGACATTCTCTTTTCTCCCCAGCAGGTTGCTCAATGTATTGCATTCGGTCTTGCGGCCAATGAAGTTCTTCCCGGTCACATATGTGTTGTAAATAAACGGGGTGTCCATAAATCAGTTTATTTTTAGTAGCTCTTAAATGCTCCACTGTCTTTATAGATGGCAGTAAGGCCAAATATACGCAAAAGTGAAATTACTTAGACTTTTTTATGTGTAAAATCCTTGATTTTGTCCATGAGTCCAAATACTCGGCTTGTCTGCAGGCATGATGCAGGCTTGTCTGCCGGGAATCAGCAGGACAAGTTTTTTTCTTCACAGAAAAATGCTTTTTATTTTGCCGGAACAGGGAAAAATGCTATCTTTGCACCTCGGAATTTTATATAGGGTAGTCAAGCTGTTGAGAAAGAGCCACTTATAGTGGCCGCTTGCTATCAGGACTTTTTAAAGTTTTTATTTAATATGTACGCAATTGTGGATATTGCAGGCCATCAATTTAAAGTTGAGGCTGGAATGGAGATCTTTGTCAACCGTCTTGCGGCTGAGAAAGGTGCTGCTGTCGAGTTTGACAAAGTGCTTCTTGTAGATGCTGACGGGGCAGTCAAAGTCGGAGCCCCTTATGTAGAGGGTGCTGTTGTGAAGGCTACTGTCCTTGATGACACTTGCAGAGGAAAGAAAGTTCTGGTTTTCAAGAAGAAACGTCGTAAAGGATACCAGAAACTGAACGGACATCGTCAGGATCTTACAAAACTTCAGATCAACGAGATCGCTTAATTAACGTTTAGAGGAGGAATTGAATTATGGCACATAAAAAAGGCGTCGGTAGTTCCAAGAACGGTCGTGAATCACATAGCAAACGTCTTGGTCTCAAGAAATTCGGTGGCCAGGTTGTGAAGGCCGGTAACATCCTTGTACGTCAGAGAGGTACTGTTCATAACCCGGGAGCAAATGTAGGAATGGGAAGGGATCATACCCT
>JADIMB010000078.1 GCA_017694995.1 Candidatus Cryptobacteroides faecavium
TCCTTAATAGGTAATTCGATGTAATTTAAACTTTGTTTACAATCACGCTGCGCCTCGGCATAGTCCGAACAGGTTCGTCCTCTGCTCTCGGCTTGCAGTTTATTTTAATGAATTAAATTCATCGAATTCACGTTGATTTATGATATTTGGATAACTATAGGCAAAAAAAGAAAAAATATAAAAAAAAGAAAAATCCGCATCTGTTTCACCGAATGTTCTTGTCAGAGAATAAAACCTTGTTTACATTTGTTCACGTATAATTGGCAAAAGATGAAGAGGAGGGAGAAGTTCGGGGATTACCTGATGGATATTTCAAAGTATATCGTGACAGGTTTTGTTCTGACGGCATTTTTTGATGAATTTTCGGAATACAGGTGGCTGATATATTTAGTAGGACTTGTATTTTCAGCCGGATTGGCAGGAATAGGTTTATATTATAATAAGAACAGTTGATGATATGTTGGATACATTGATTATTCTTTCGGTAATGTGTGTGGCATCCATTGCGTTCCTTATATTCTTGCATACGAAAAAAGGAAGGGAATGGTTTGAGAAACATTGTTAATCGTATATTGGTAAATCCGCTGCCGGTGCCGAGGATCTGACTCCCATGAAACTGGGAGGCCTCGGCACCGGCAGCGGATTTTCTCCGCCTGGTCTGGCCCGGTCATCTGCATCGCCGCAGGATATTTCCGGTTATGACAGTGCTTTCCTGATGTTTTCAATGCGAACCGCAAGCTCCGCCTTGCCGATTAGGGATACAATGTCGGCGATGCCCAGCCCGCTGGAAGCCCCCACAAGGGCGAGCCTCAGGCAGTTCATCACCTTGCCCATCGGCCATTCATGGCTGCGGATGAACTCTTCCATAGGCCCCTCTATCTGTTCCTTGGTGAATTCCACTCCGGCCGGGCCGTTACCCCCGTCGAAGTTCTCTATGAATTCCGCCACCTGGAACGCCAGGGTATAGTTTTCCTCTTTCCAGAATTTTGCTGCATCCTTCTCTGCGTAAGTCTGCGGGGAGACGAAAAGATATGATGCGATGTCCCAGAAGTCTGCCACGAATGTAGCCCTTTCCTTTATGAGCGTCACTACCTTCTGTACATAGTCGCGGGTGAAGATACGGTTTTTGAAATCGGCTCCCTGCACTGTGACCTCGGCTCCTGCGGTGAGGGCGCATTTAGGGCAGGCGACCACCTGTATGCCGTGATTCTCGAGTACCGGGATGAAAAGGTCTGTCAGTTCGGCGTCGGATTTCATCCGGAGGTACTCTTTGTTGTACCATTTGGCCTTCTCCGGGTTGAACCTCGCCCCTGACTTGATGACCCTCTCCAGGGAGAATGCCTTCACCAGCTCTTCCATGGTGAAAAGCTCCCTGTCGTCACCCGGGTTCCATCCCAGCATGGCGAGCATGTTCACGAAAGCTTCAGGGAAATATCCGTCCTCGCGGTATCCGCGTGACACTTCTCCCTGCGGGTTCACCCACTTGAGAGGGAATACCGGGAAGCCCAGGCGGTCTCCGTCGCGCTTGCTCAGCTTGCCTTTGCCGTCCGGCTTCAGGAGCAGGGACAGGTGCGCGAAACGCGGCTGCGTGTCCTGCCATCCGAACGCCTCGTACAGGAGATAGTGCAGAGGCAGGGACGGGAGCCATTCCTCCCCGCGGATGACCTCGGTAATCTCCATGAGATGGTCGTCCACGATGTTCGCCAGGTGGTATGTAGGCAGCTCGTCCGCCCTTTTCCACAGCACCTTGTCGTCAAGTGTGTCCGTATTCACCTCGATGTGCCCGCGGATGAGGTCGTCCATCTTCACCACACGGTTATCCGGCATCTTGAAGCGGATGGTCCAGTCGGTATGCGTCTCCAGAAGCGGCTTCCACTCGCTCTCCGGCATGGAGACGGAGTTGCGCAGCTCATTGCGTGTGATATGGTTGTAGATGAAGGTCCTGCCGGAAGCCTCGGCTTCGGCCCTCTTGGCCGCCAGCTCCTCGGCTGTGTCGAATGCATAGTATGCGTAGCCTTTCTCCACCAGTTCCTCTGCGTATTTGCGGTAGATACCGCGCCTCTGGGACTGCCTGTAAGGTGCATGCGGATGTCTCTCCGACGGGGTCTCCACTACATTGCCTTCCGCGTCCACCCCCTCGTCGGGGATGATGCCGCACCAGTTGAGTGCTTCTATGATATATTTCTCCGCTCCAGGGACGAACCTCTGGGAGTCGGTGTCTTCAATCCTTATGATGAAATCCCCTCCGTGCTGCTTGGCGTAGAGGTAGTTGTAAAGAGCTGTACGTACTCCGCCCATGTGCAGCGGCCCCGTAGGAGACGGGGCAAATCGTACTCTTGTCTTGCGGTCCATTTTTATATGTTTTTGTTTTCAGTATACTTTGTTTATGTCCGTATTGTTTCGCTTGGTGATTCTTCTGATTGAAGGAGTCTCTTCAAGTTCACCGAGGCTCTGTCCCGGTTCCACATCCAGGACAGGCTTGCTGTCCTCGTCGAAATGGAAGGTGCGGACATTGTCGGAATTGTTGTACCCGATTTTCGTAGGGCTGCCGTCATCCTCGTCCAGATCTCTCCCGAGTGCTGAGGACGCCTGTGCCTTGTCATAGCGGAAGTCGCTGTCTATCATTATGATGTTGCTCGGGTTAATCATTGACGGTATGTCTTTCTTGAACCCTGTCGCGATCACGGTTATGCTCACTTTGTCACCCCACTGCGGATCTTCCTCCCAGACCAGACCGCTCTTGAAGTTGTTGGCGTTGCCGGTATATTCGGCAATCATCTGGTTTATCTTTTTCAGGTCGTTTACCTGAAGCCCTTTCTCGTTCTTGCCGCCGGTTATGTTCACCAGGACATTCTTGGCGGTCTTGAGGTTGTAGTCGTTCAGGAGAGGGGACTCCAGGGCACCTTTCACGGCATCCTCGATCCTGTTCTCTCCTGTGCCTATCCCGCATCCCATCAGGGATATGCCTCCGTTTCGCATCATTGCCCTGACATCGGCGAAGTCCACATTGATGAACCCGGATGTGCTGATGATCTCGGTTATCCCGCGCACTGCCGTCGCGAGCACCTCGTCGGCTTTCGGGAAAGCCTCGTGTGAAAGCATGTTGCCGAAATAGTCGTAGAGTTTCTCGTTGTTTATGAGCAGGAGGCTGTCCACGTTCTTCTCCAGCTCGTTGATGCCGTCCATCGCTTTGGCGTACTTGTCCGCGCCCTCGCTCTTGAACGGTATCGTCACCACGCCTACTGTGAGGATGCCGCGGGTCTTGGCCATGTTGGCTATTACAGGGGAGGCTCCCGTGCCGGTGCCTCCGCCCATTCCTGCGGTGATGAAGACCATCTTGGTGTTGTTGTCCAGGATCTGGGCTATCTTTCCTTCAGCCTCGATTGCTGCGTTACGCCCCTTGGTAGGGTCGCATCCTGCGCCGAGGCCGGCGCCGAGCTGTATCTTCAGCGGGACACTGCACTTCCCTAGCGCCTGCGCGTCGGTGTTGCAGACCACGAAGCAGCATCCCTGGACCTTCTGGTTGTACATATAGTTCACGGCGTTGCATCCTCCACCGCCCACGCCTATCACCTTTATGATGGAATTTTCCGAAGTCCAGTCAGTCGGGATTATCATTCCGTCCAGTATTTCACTCATTCCGTGTCCTCCTGTATCAGATTTCTTCATTGTTCATATTGTCGTACAGAGAGCCGGTGAACTGGTTCACGGCTTTCTTGAGCCTGTCTCCCCATGTCACCTTCTTGACCTTCTCCTTGCCGCGTTCCGCCTTTTTCTTGTCCGGTTTCTCAGGCTTGACTTTCTCTATCTCGTCTTCGTCGAAGAGGCTGTCCTTATGGTCCGGCTCAGGTGTCTGCTCCTTCTTGTCCTCCTGCACGGTGTCCGTCTCCTTGAGGTCTTCCACAACTACGGATGTATTTTTTGAAGGGTATTCCTCAGGTACGGTACACTCCTCGCAGTTGTCATTGGCGGCAGCCAGTATCATACCTATCGAGGTGGCCGCATCCGCTTCATGAACACCGATGCAGCCTCCGCCGGAGAACAGCGGTCTCGGGTAGCCGATACGCACCGAATAGCCTGAAAGCTCGGTGAGGAAGTTCCCGCAGTTCGCCAGGTTGGCGCCCCCGCCCGTGAGCACGATCCCGCTTCTGAGCCTGTCGGCCAGTCCGCTTTTCTGGATCTCGAAAAGGATTGCCTCCATGATTTCCTGCACCCTGCATGTTATGACTTCGGAGAGGTACTTCACGGGGAGGTCCTTGTACTGGGCCGTGGTGCCTATGTTTATGCGGAGTATCTTCTCGTTCATGTTCTGCAGCTTCTCCGGCATGCAGATCCCGTGTGCGAGCTTGATGTTCTCGGCAAGGGTCTCGGAGAAGATCTTGCACTCTGTGTCGATGTCATGCGTTATGGACTTCCCGCCGAAAGGTATGGCCGCATAGTATCTCATGATGCTTCCGGAGTATATGCTCACGGATGTCACTCCCGCACCGAAGTCTATCAGGGCCACGCCGCTCTCTATCTCCGCATTGGTGAGCACCGCACGGGATGTCGTGTCCGGGGTGAAGTATTTGCCGGCGACGGCGATGCCTAGCTCGTTGAAGGCCAGGTCAATGTTCTTAAGGTACCTCTTGGTCCCGATGAAAATCTTGAAATTCCCCTCGATCTTGTCGCTCGCCATCCCGATGATCTCCTTCTCTATCAGCTGGAAATCCTCGGAGGTGGAGAATGACTGGGCGACGGCACCGAAAAGGACTTCCTTCGGGTTGTCCAGAGGATATTCCTGCTGGGCCATGTCCTTCAGATAGTTGATGTCATCCTGGGTGATACATTCCTCGGGGTTGAGCTCTATGCTGCCCTGGTTGGTCTCCTGCCTCACACTATAGCGCGGCATGCCCACCACTGTCTGTGTGATCTTGATGTCAAGCTCACGTTCTGCAGATTCTATGGCAGGCCTGAGTGTCCTTGCCACATGGCTCGGGTTGAGCACATAGCTGTTCCTGATCCCTGCGGCAGGGACCTCCTTGTAATAGACGATCTGGATATCATATCCGTTGACTCTTGCGACCGTCAGTGTGAACTTGGAAGTGCCAAGGTCGATGGCCACCAAGTGTTTCTCATCCATGTTTGTCATTTTCTGCAGATAATCTGTCCGTTATATTTGACATTTACCGTGGAATAGAACCCTTCACCTTTGGCCGGGACTATCCCTGTATAGTATTTCTCCATGCGGGAGAACTTGTCCTGTATGTTGTCCGGCTTCCCGAACAGGAATTTCTCTTTCCCTTTCCTCGGGACCATGACCAGGTCCCCGTTGTCCTGTACCGTGATCTGCACTATGTTCTCTGCCCAGACTCCGCTGCTGCTCATGTAGTCCACAAGGGCGATCATGCTGTCGATCCATTCCTGTTCTTTCCTGTCCCTGGCTTTCCCTTTGTATGAACTGCCGGACTTTACCGGGATGTTTCCGTCTATGACGGGGACGTAGGCCGTGTAGTTCCCCTGGAGGGGGAAGATGAAGCCGTCCTTGTCGGCATAGAATCCTCCGTCCTGTCTCTGGAAGCGGACAAGCGGCCTGCGCTGTGTCACGACAATGTTCAGGAGTCCGTCCCTGGTCATGTAGGCCTCGCTTTTCCGCACCGCGCTTTTCCCGTCTATGATGCTTTCTATCTTCTCCAGGCTGATGCTGTCCGCCTTCCTGCCTATGTATCCTCCGCCTTCAGCATCCAGGTACTTCTTTATCTCCTCCCTTGAGACAAAGCTGTTCTCCAGGCTGTCTTCTATGACGACATTCAGCCCGGTGCAGGTGAGCGCCCTGTGCTTCCTTCCGCTGGACTGCAGCGCCGCCATGAGGCAGACTGCAGCCAGTGCCAGAAAGCACAGTGTGACGGTATATCTTATGAAAGGTCTCATATCCAGTCTTTATGGTTGCGGGACAGATTCTTCGCTCCGTTCAGGGCTGTATGCGGGAGGTGCGCCTTTCCAGCAGTTCCGTTATAGGGCGGATGAATCTGTCTATGTTCCCTGCACCGAATGTTACCAGTACGTCTACAGGTTCATTTTCCAGATAGTCCATCAGCTGCTCTTTCTTCAGCATGACCTTTTCTGGTCCGTTCACCTTGCTGAAGATGATCTCCGATGTGACTCCTGGTATAGGCTCTTCCCTTGCCGGGTATATGTCAAGCAGGATGAGCTTGTCCACCTTGCCCAGGGCCTGTGCGAATCCGTCTGCGAAATCCCGTGTCCTTGTATAGAGGTGCGGCTGGAAAACGGCCGTGAGCCTTCTTCCGGGGAAGATCTCGCGTATCGAGCTTATCGCCGTGGAGATTTCTTCCGGATGGTGGGCATAGTCATCTATGTACGAGCAGTGCGGGGTGTTGAGGTGGATGTCGAATCTCCTTTTCACGCCTTGGAACGACGCCAGGGCCTCTTTTACTTTTTCCGGCGGTATACCGTAAGTCAGGGCCACTGCCGCAGCAGCTATCCCGTTTTCCACGTTCACCCAGCCTGGAACGCCTATCCTGCACCCTTCTATCCTGGCCTGGGGGCTCTCCAGCGTGAAGGTGAAGTATCCGCAGCTGTCCGGCACCAGGCATGACGCATGGAAATCGGACTGAGGGTTGTCGTAAGAGTAGCTGAGTATCTTCGCTTTTGTGTCTGCCTCCGTGATGTCAAGTCCCGACTTGACTATGAGTGTCCCGCTGACCTGCGAGGCGAATTCCTTGAAGGCCTGTCTCACATGGGCCAGGTCCGAGTATATGTCCAGATGGTCCGCGTCCATGGCGGTGATGACCGCTGTCTCCGGGTGCAGCTGCAGGAACGACCTGTCGAATTCATCGGCTTCGGCCACGATGACGTCGTTGCGGCTGATGAGCAGGTTTGAATCATAGTTCTTGGATATCCCGCCCAGGAAGGCGGAACAGCCTTCTCCGCTCGACTTGAAAATATGGGCCAGGATTGTGCTTGTGGTGGTCTTCCCGTGTGTGCCTGATATCGCGAGGCATCTCTTCCCACGTGTAATCTCGCCCAGCACCCTGGAGCGTTTCAGTACTTTGTAGCCGTGTCCTTTCACATATTCCAGCTCTCCCATGTCATGGGGGATTGCCGGTGTATAGACCACAAGTGTGGACCCGGCGTCCTCGGGGATGAAGCCGGGGTTGTCCTCGTAATGTATGCTGATTCCTTCGTCTTCGAGCTCATGCGTGAGATCGGACGGGGTGCGGTCGTAGCCGGATACATTGTAGCCTTTGGCCTTGCAGTATCTTGCTATGGCGCTCATGCCTATGCCGCCGATCCCTATGAAGTATATGTTTTTCCAGTCTTTCATTTTCACGTTGTTTTATCCAGGTGCCTTATCGGAGCAGCCTGTATATTTCCTTTACAATATCCGCTGCGGCATCCGGTCTTGCAAATGTAGCTATATTCTTTTCAAGTACGGTTATCCTCTCCTTGTCTTTCAACAGACTGCAGGCGGTCTCCATAAGTCTGTCGGGTGCCTGTGCGTCTGTCACAGTCATTGCCGCGTCTTTTTTCACCAGGGCCATAGCGTTGTGTGTCTGGTGGTCTTCCGCGACATTCGGGGACGGGACGAAGATCACGGCTTTGTGCGCTGCCGCAAGTTCCGACACTGAGCTTGCCCCTGAACGGGACACCACTACGTCGGCCGCCGCGTATGCCAGGTCCATCCTCTTTATGAAGTCGAAATGGTGTATGTGGCGGAGAGTCTCTCCTCCGAGCCCTCCTGCCTTCGCTTCATTCATGAACGCATCCACGGACGCCTTGTAGTATTTGCCGCACTGCCAAAGTATCTCTGTGCCTTCCCCTCCCGGGCAGCCTGCTTCTATCCATGCGCGTACGGACTTGTTCAGTGTGCCGCTGCCCAGGCTGCCTCCTACTATGAACAGGTGCCTTTTCCCGGGGTCGAGAGCATAGTATCTGAAGGCTTCCTCCCTTGTCTGTTCCGTGGCCGGGACAATCTCCTCCCTGATGGGATTCCCTGTCTTCACGATTTTCTCTGCGGGAAAGAAGCGTTCCATGCCGTCATAGGCTACGCATATCCGGTCCACTTTCCTGCCGAGTATCTTGTTTGTGAGTCCGGCGAATCCGTTCTGCTCCTGGATCAGGGTAGGGATGCCTTTGCGGCATGCGCTCCAGAGCAGCGGGGCGCTGGCGTATCCTCCCACGCCTATGGCGATGTCGGGCCTGAAGCTGTCTATGATCTTCCCTGCCATCCTTACGCTTTTTATCACCTTGAACGGCAGGGCGAGATTCGACAGTGTGAGCCTTCTCTGCAGCCCGGCCACAGGCAGCCCCGTGATTTCGTAGCCCGCTGCAGGCACTTTTTCCATTTCCATCCTGCCTTCCGCCCCCACGAACAGTATCTCTGTCTGCGGGTTCACGGCCTTGAGCCTGCCGGCGATCGAGATTGCCGGGAATATGTGGCCTCCGGTGCCTCCTCCTGATATTATTGCACGTATTGGTTTCATTTTCAAATCGTATGAAGTCGGTTCCATGGTTTTAACAGGTTATTTGCCGCTTTTCAGGACGGCAGTCCTTTCCCGGACTCGAAGTCGTCCAGTTCCGAAAGGGTGTCCTGGACATTGTCATCCTGGATGCCCAGCCCTTCCACCAGCGGTTCGGACTCTTCTTCTTCCTTCTTTATCTTGGCCTTTGCCATCTTGCTTATCGACAGCAGCACCCCGAATGCTATGCTGAACACGAAAAATGAGCTTTTCCCGTGGCTTATCATCGGGAGCGTCTGTCCTGTAAGCGGACCCAGGTCGGCGTTTATGAACATGTGCATCAGGGCCTGGCCGCTTATCAGCACGGCCAGCCCTGCCACGGCTGTCTTCGCGAACTCGTTGTCACAGGCCCTCACTATCAGCGAGGCCCTGGCCAGCAGGCTCACATAAAGCATTATCACCACGATGCCTCCGGCCAGTCCGTACTCCTCTATGATGAAGCTGAACATGTAGTCGCTGAACATCAGCGGGACAGTATATTTCTGGGTGCTGTTCCCTGGGCCTTTGCCGAACAGGCCGCCGTCGTGTATCGCTATTTTCGCGCTGGCAGGCTGCTTTATGGCATCCAGGGCCTTCTGGAACTCTTCGCTCCCGGGTCTCAGTTCCTTGATGTCGCGGTGCCTCTCGTCCATTGTCATCCTGCTTATCGCTGTGCCGAACCTTCCGAACACCTTGCCGTCGGAAACCAGGTAGATTCCTGCGCACAGGCATGCTACGGCTATGCAGGCAATGGCGGGGGGTATTATGTCCTTGAATTTAATCCCTCCGATAAGGATGGTTATGAACATTATGCCCCCGATGAACATCGTGCTGGAGAAGCTCCCGAACAGTATCCCGACGCAGACTGCCAGGACCGGAAGGAATATGTATATCATCCTCTTCCATCCGGGCTTTGCAAGGAAGGCCATTCTCGGGAACCTGGAAGACAGCCAGTTGGCTATCTTGAAGGAGTCATTCTTGTAGGCGTGTATCGCCCATGCCAGATACAGCACCATAGCCACTTTGGTCACTTCATAGGCATGTACCTGTATAGGGCCGAGCTGCACTGCCCTCACGGCTCCGTTGGCCTCCACCCCGAGAGGCGTATGCAGAAGGGCAAGAAATGTTATCGACACCAGGAAGCCCAGCTGGGACAGGGCCCTGAATATCCATATCCGAGGTATGAAATAGCATATGGCTATGAGGCCTGTGCCGACGGCCACTGTCACCATCTGCTCCTTGAATATGTCCAGCCTGCTTGTCCGGGAGTCGGCGAGCATGGATGTGGACGAGAAGATGGTCACAATGGAGAACAGGATGAGCATGGCGATAATGATGAGTATCACCTTGTCACCCTGGATGTTGTCGATGAAGTTCCAGAACCAGGACTTCTTCTGTGTGTCTTTTTCCTCAGCCATTTATGTTGCACTCCTGTCTTTACAGGTTACGGACTGCTTCCTTGAACTGTCTTCCCCTGTCCTCGTAGTTCTTGAAAAGGTCGAAGCTTGCGCAGCACGGGGACAGCAGGACCACGTCCCCGGGTACTGCCAGCCTGCTTGCGAGCCTGACGGCATCCTCTGCGGATGTCACATCGTGTATTTCAGGTACGGCATCTTTGAAGGATTCGTGGAACTTCTTGTTGTCCAGTCCCATACAGATCATCGCCCTGACTTTCTCCTTTGCCAGCGGCACCAGAGGGGCGTAGTCGTTGCCCTTGTCAGTGCCGCCTACAATCCATACCACCGGCCTTGTCTGGCATTCCAGGGCGTACCATGCCGCATCCACGTTGGTGGCCTTCGAGTCGTTGATGTACAGCACGTCCTTTATGCTCAGCACCTTCTCGAGCCTGTGCTCTACCGCCTGGAAGCTGGAGAGGCTCTTGCGTATGACCTCGTTGTCGATATCCATGACCTTGCCGGCTATCGCCGCGGCCATCGAGTTGTATATGTTGTGCCTGCCTCCCAGGGCCAGTTCCTGCAGATACATGTCGCACTCGCTTTCATTGTATCTGACTATCATGCGCTCGTCTCTGACAAAGGCCCCCTGCTCCACTTCATGTTTCTGGGAGAACGGCAGCATCTTCGCCTTGAGGACTATCTGGTTCAGGTGGTTGATGGTTATCTGGTCGTCCGAGCAGAAGATGAAGCAGTCGTCCTTGTCCATATTGCGTGTGATGCGGAACTTCGCCTTGACGTAGTTCTCCATCTTGTGGTCATATCTGTCCAGATGGTCGGGGGTGATGTTGGTTATGATGGCTATGTCAGCCTTGAAGTCATACATGTTGTCCAGCTGGAAACTGCTGATTTCCAGTACATAGATGTCATGCTTTGCCGTGGCTACCTGATATGCGTAGCTTTTCCCGATGTTCCCTCCGAGGCCTACGTTCAGACCTGCCTGCTGCAGGAGGTAGTAGATAAGGGAGGTGGTGGTGGTCTTTCCGTTGCTTCCGGTTATGCATATCTTCTTGGCAGTGTCGTACCTGCCGGCGAACTCTATCTCCGAAATTATATGGATGCCTTTATCCATGATCTTCCGTATCATCGGGGCCGTGAGCGGTATGCCCGGGCTTTTTATTACCTCGTCCGCATCCAGGATGAGGCTCTCTGTATGCTGCCCCTGCTCGAACGGGATCCCCCATTCCTCCAGCATCCGTACATAACTGTCCCCGATCTTCCCTTTGTCTGAAAGGAAGACATCGAATCCTTTGACTTTAGCCAGGACGGCAGCCCCGCATCCGCTTTCACCGCCGCCGAGGACTACAATTCGTTTTGTGTCTTTGTCCATTGTCTTTTCTTTAGGGTCTACCTGATTTTCAGCAGCGCTATGGTCAGCACAGCCAGTATTATACCTATGATCCAGAAGCGTGTCACAATCTTGGCCTCAGGCAGTGCCTTCGCCGGTGAGGTTATCAGCGCCGGGATCCCTTCTTTCTGGAAATGGTGGTGCAGAGGCGTCATCTTGAAGACTCTCCTGCCTTCGCCGTATTTCTTTTTTGTATGCCTGAAATAGAAGCGCTGTATTATCACAGACAGGCTTTCCACGAAGAAGACCCCGCACAGGATAGGCAGCAGCAGCTCCTTCCTTATAAGTATCGCGCATACGCCTATTATCCCGCCTATTGCAAGGCTTCCGGTGTCGCCCATGAAGACCTGGGCAGGATAGGCGTTGTACCAGAGGAATCCTATCATCGCCCCTACGAAGGCCGCCATGAATACGGCTATCTCGCCGGTGCCCGGTATATACATTATATTAAGGTAGTCGGCATTGATCACGTTGCCAGAAAGCCATGCGAATATGCCCAGCACCACACCCACTATGGCGGAAGTGCCTGTCGCCAGCCCGTCCATTCCGTCAGTGAGGTTGGTCCCGTTGGAGCATGCCGTGATCACAAGCACTATCATCAGCACGTATATGCCCCATTTGCAGTACCATCCCCATTTGCCTTTGAAAGGGGAGAGCCATTTGTAGTCGAACTCGTGGTTCTTCACGAAAGGGATTGTGGTCTTTGTGCTCTTCACCACATCCTGTCTGGTCTTCTGCTGCTCCTGGCTCCCGTCATGGTATTGCAGCCTGGCCGGACCTGAGGCTTCTCCCGCGTGCGAAGCGACCACTACACCGGATGATTTTTCTCCGGGCTGGAGCTCTTCCCTGACCACAATGTGCTCGTTGAAGCATACCGTTATCCCTATGACCAGCCCCATGACTATCTGCCCGATGAGCTTCCCGCGCTCGCTCATGCCTTCCTTGTTGTGCCGGAACACTTTTATGTAGTCATCGCCAAACCCGAGAATGCCGAACCATATTGTACTTACTATCAATAGTATAGTGTAGATATTGGTGAGGTCGCAGAAAAGCATGGCCGCTATCAGGATTGCCAGCAGGATTATGATCCCTCCCATGGTAGGTGTCCCTTTCTTCTGCATCTGCCCTTCCAGGCCCAGATCCCTGATCTCTTCCCCGATCTGCTTCTTCTGCAGCCAGCGGATGATCCTCTTCCCGATGAAGACGGCGAAGAGAAGCGATGTGACGCTTGCGAAAATGGCCCTGAACGAGAGGTACTGCATAAGTCCCGCTCCAGGTATATTGTATTCCTTCAAATATTCAAACAGGTGGTACAGCATATTCTTTCCTTTTTTCTTTCAGCCAACTTTTCTGTCTGCGGCGTTACAGTGTCACATGTTCTTGAAAATCTCTGCGACTATCTCCCTTTCGTCAAAGTGCCGCTTTTCTTTCCCGATTATCTGGTATGTTTCATGGCCTTTCCCTGCGAGAAGGACCGTCGCTCCGGGGCTTGCCAGCATTATGGCGGCACGGATGGCCTCCGCCCTGTCCTCGATGAAAAGCGATTTGGCCCTGCCTCTGGTGTCCAGGCCTGCCTTTATGTCATCCATGATGTCCGACGTGCGTTCGGTGCGGCTGTTGTCCGAGGTGACTATGATCCTGTCGGCGAACTTCTGGGCCACTCCTGCCATTTCCGGCCTTTTGGTCCTGTCCCTGTCGCCTCCGCAGCCGAACAGGCATATAAGTTCCCTCTCCGGTGCTATGTCCCTGAGTGTCCGCAGGACATTTTCAAGGGCGTCTGGAGTATGCGCATAATCTATGACTGCCGTCAGGTCCCGCGGCCCCCTGATTGTCTCGAGCCGTCCCGGTGCGGAATCCAGCCCGCTTATCGCGACCAGGGCTTCTTCCTGCCCTGTGCCCAGGACAATGGCGGTAGTGTAGATTGCAAGTATGTTGTATGCGTTGTGTCTTCCTGTGAGTCTGGTCCAGCTTTCCGTCCCGTCGATGCGCAGCTGCATCCCGTCGAAGCTCTCTTCCACTATCCTGCATGTATGGTCCGCCATGCCTCTGCAGGAGCAGGTGACGATTTTCGCGGCTGTGTTCTGGACCATCACCATGCCGTTGCGGTCATCTATGTTTGTGATGGCATACGCGTCCGGCGGGAGCATGTCGAAGAACATCTTTTTGCAGCGGAGGTACTCAGCGAAGGTCTTGTGATAGTCCAGGTGGTCGTGGGTGAGGTTGGAGAATATGCCGACTTTGAACTTAAGTCCGGTTATCCTTTCCTGCTGCACCCCGATCGAGCTCACTTCCATGAAGCAGTATCCGCATCCGGCATCTGCCATCTCGGCGAGGAGGGAATTGATGGTGATTGGGTCCGAGGTGGTGTTGACCGCCTCGTATCTCTTGCTTCCTACATAGTTCGCTATGGTGGAGAGCAGTCCGCAGCTGTAGCCCAGACCGGTGAACATGTGGTAGAGCAGCGTCACTGTGGTGGTCTTGCCGTTCGTGCCGGTTATTCCCACGAGGGTGAGCTTTTCGGAAGGCCTTCCGTAGAAGTTGGACGCCATTATCGCGAGGGCGTGTCTTGATGAGCCTGTCCTGACGAATGTGACTCCTTCCCTGGCGGCTGCCTGCTCCGGACAGGTGTCCTGTCCGAAAGCCTTGCGGACCTGGGCCGCCAGCGCATCTTCATCCTCATACACTACTGCCGACGCCCCTTTCTGCAGTGCCCCGGCAATGAAATCGTGCCCGTCTCCCGCAAATCCTTTCACGGCAATGAAGACAGACCCGGCGGTGACTTTCCTGGAGTCGCTGCATATTGATGTGACCGCGGTGCCCTTGTCCCCTGTGATGAGGACAGGTCCGCAGTCCTGTATTATCTCGTCTATTGTCATATCATGTCTCATTTCAGTGTCAATGTTACTGTCCCTCCTTTCCTGAGCGCTGTGCCTGGGGCGGGCGACTGCCCGCTCACATGCCCTGTGCCGGAGTATACGCATCTGTAGCCGCAGTTCTCGACGGAGTAAATGGCGTCCTTGAGTCCCAGCCCTTTGAGGTCAGGCACTTCGTCAAGCTTGTCAAGCCCTGTCTCCAGGTCGGTGCGGGCCATTTCCTGTACATGCCCGGAGGCCTTGAGTCCTTTTCCCCACTGCGGGTCGAGGTTGTAGACATTGTCCACAATCTTCCTCAGCACCGGTGCCGCGAAAGACGCGCCGTATGTATTGGACTTGGAGAGTTTCGAGTAGACTACTACGATTGCCGTGTATTGCGGCTCGTCGGCAGGGAAGAACCCTACGAATGTGGCCTGGTGCTTTCTCCTGCCCTGGTCGTCCTCGTAGGCTATGACCTTCTTCCCGTTCCGTTCGAATTCGAAGGTTATCCTTGCCGTCCCGGTCTTGCCCGCCACTTCGCAGGCCGCGTTGCGGAAAGCAAGCCGCCCCGTGCCTTCGGAGACTACCTTCTTCAGCGCTCTTGTAAGGGTGTCGGCAGTGGCTCTGGAGCAGATGGAGCCGTTCAGTACTGTCGGCCCTATCTTTTTCACTGTCCTCCCGTCTTTTTCCACGGCATCCACCAGATACGGTTTCATGAGCTTCCCGTTGTTTGCTATCGCATTGTAGAACATGAGGATATGCAGCGGTGTCTCGCTTATGCTGTATCCGACCGCCACCGACTGCAGGGTCGTTCCGCTCCATAGTCTCGGGTCTGTGCTCGGGGCAGGGATGTCAGGTGTGGCAAGCCCGGCTATGTCGAAGTCGAACTTCTCGTTCAGCTTGTATTCGTAGAGCTTGTCGATGAAGTGTTTCGGCCTCTCGCCGTAGTTTTCCCTGACAAGGTACCGGAATACATTGTTTGAGGATATCTTCAGGGCGTCGGATATGCTTATCTCGTCCTTCCCCCAGGTTTTCAGGTACGGGTCGTCTGGAATTCTCTCCCCCTTGACAGGCCATCTGCCTCCGAAAGTGGGGACTTTGTCCTCGAGCTTTACCTTGCCCTCCTCTATGAGAGTCATGAGGGACGCCAGCTTGAATACCGAGCCTGGTTCGCCTGCTGTGCCTATGGCGTAGTTGTATATCTCCCTCAGGTTCCCGTCCTCGTCTCTCTTGAGGTTGGCCATAGCCCTGATGGCCCCGGTATGCACGTCCATCACGATGGCGCACCCCCCTTCGATATTCTCCTTTTCCTGTATCTGCTCCCTGAGCGCCTTGTCGGCTATGTCCTGGATGTCTATGTCGATGGTGGTCCTGAGGTCAAGCCCGTTCTCCACCTTGACCACAGTGCTGTCGTAGTCCACTATCCAGCCGTGGTTGTCTGTGCGCTTGAGCCACTGCTCACCTTCTTTCCCGTGGAGCAGGTAGTTGTATCTGCCTTCAAGTCCGATGAGGTTGTTCCCGGAGGTGACGTCGTTGTTCTTGACATACCCTATCACCCTCCTGGCGAGCGAGCCGTAAGGGTATTGCCTGGTGTCGATTTTCTCTACGATGATGCCGCCCTTGTATCCGCCTTCTTCAAACAGCGGCAGCTCCTTTACTTTCTGGAGCATGCCGTGATCTATCTGGTATCCTATCTTCACGTATTTCCTCCCCTCGCGCCTTCCGCGGCTTATGACGCGGTAGTATTCTGCGGCGGACATGTCCTTGTACAGGCCCGAGAGCCCGGCGGAGAGTTTCCGGGCCTTATCCAGCCATTCTTTCTCTTCCTGTTCCCCCTTTTTCCTGTCCGCTGCGAATTTTTCTTTCAGGACAGTGCAGTCCATGTATATCTGGTACATGGTGGTGGATGATGCCAGGAGCCTTCCGTCGGATGCCAGGATGGAGCCCCTGACCGGGTCTGTGAGGTCTTTTCTCACAGGTGATGTCAGATATTTTTCCAGATCGGGGTCCGGCTTGTATATCACCTGGATATAAGCTATCCTGAGCACCAGGACCGCTGCCAGACAGATGGCCCCGAAATGCAACACAGACAGGATCACACCGGTCCTGTCTCGTCTGCGTTTCTCTTCAAGTCCTTGTCTGTCTGTCCCCATTTGTTAATCGGTTATTCAATCCTGTCCGCCGGCTTCTGCGGCACCGTGAGCCTTGACCCTGATTCCTTGAGCATCCTCTCCACGGTGCTGAGCCGGTCCAGGCTGACCAGCTCGCAGGTCTTCTGCGCATGGTATATCTTCAGCTCTTCGAGCCTGGCCTTGTTCTTCTCTTCGTTGAGCATGGTCTGCTCTATTTCGAGTGTCACCCATATGTTGAGGGCGCACAGCACGAAGAAATATATTATATGGAGGAACCATCTGTCAAACCGCAGTCTCAGGAGGAATTCCCCTCTGAGTATGGCGGTGAAGCTGTTCTTCACGAGTTCACATATTTTGCCGAAATTCACCTTCATATCTTTTCCGCTATACGGAGTTTCGCGCTCCTTGCCCTTGTGTTTGACGCTATCTCGTCCTCCTGCGGGACGACAGGCTTCCTGTTTACGGCCTTCATAGGCGCATATGTGTTCCCGAACAGGTCCTTCTCCGCTTTCCCCTCTATGTTACCGCTCCTGATGAAGTTCTTCACCATCCGGTCCTCCAGGGAGTGGTAGGTGATCACCGCCAGCCGGCCTCCGCTCTTGAGCGACCTGGCCGCCCCGTACAGGAATTTCTCCAGGGACTTCATCTCCTGGTTCACTTCGATGCGCAGGGCCTGGTAGACTTTCGCAAGGAACTTGTGCTCCGCGAACTTAGGGAGCATCCCCTCTATCGCCTTGTCCAGCTCTGAAGTGGTGGTGATGGGGGACTGCTGCCTGGCTGTGCATATCATCCGTGCCATGCGCCTGCTGCCGTCCACCTCGCCGTACAGCCTGAAAATCTTCTCGAGCTCGTCCTCGCTCCGTGTGTTGACAATATCCGCCGCAGTGGTCTTCGCCTCCTTGTTCATCCTCATGTCCAGAGGCGCTTCATACCTGAATGAGAAGCCCCTTTCTGCGGTGTCGAACTGGTGTGAAGACACTCCCAGGTCGGCCAGCACGCCGTCGATGCCGCCGGTGTAGCCTTCGTGCAGGACGAAGTTGTGGATGAAGCGGAAGTTGTTGTGGATGAGCGTGAGCCTGGGGTCGTCCGGTCTGTTCCCGAGGGCGTCCGCATCTCTGTCGAATGCCAGGACCCTGCCTTCCGGGGAAAGCCTTGAAAGTATTTCGGAGGTGTGTCCGCCTCCGCCGAATGTGGCGTCGGCATAGACTCCTGAGACGTCATTGATGAGGGCTGTCACGCTCTCGTCAAGCAATACGGGTATATGATACTCTGACATACACGGCCCTCCTATTTCTTCATGTCAGGCAATATGTCGCTGGTGAGGGCGAGGAATTCCTCTCCGGAAATGGATGAGGCTTCGTATCTTTCTTTTGCCCAGACTTCTATCTTGTGGTCGCTCCCGCAGAATACCACTTCCCTGTCCACCCCTACAGATTCGAGGAGCTTCTTGGGGATGGTTAGCCGTCCGAGCTTCGCCTCCGGCTCGACGACCGCGCGGTTACGCATGTATTCCCTCCAGAAGGCGGCGTGCTTGCGGTTGAAGAAATTCAGTTTCGCCTTCACTTCTTCAGACTGCCTTTCCCATTCCTGGTAGGTGTACATTTCCAGACAGTCTTCGTAGATGTCTTTCTTGACGACGAATCTCATGTCTTTTTCATTGAGCATGAGGGACTTGAACGCCGAAGGGAATATTATTCTCCCTTTGTCGTCCACTTTCCCGGTATATTCGCCTATGAATTTGACCATTCCAAGATTCGCTACTCGCGGCAAAAATAGGAATAATTTTCCATTTTCTTCCAC
>JADIMB010000079.1 GCA_017694995.1 Candidatus Cryptobacteroides faecavium
CCCCCTGCCGGGGGTCCTGCCGCAGGTCTCAGGCCTCCTTACTGTTTCCTGTCCTTAAGATACTGGCTGGGAGTGCATCCGAACTCCCGCTGGAAGCATTTCGCGAAATACGAAGGGTCTGTGAATCCTACAGAATACATGACTTCAGCCACTGTGAAATGGCCCTGTTCAAGCATCACGGAAGCCTTCTTGATGCGGATATTCCTTATACAGTCCACCGGAGAGAAGCCTGTAAGCGGCTTCAGCTTTCTGGAAAGCTGCTTGGTGGAGACACCGGCCTTTTCGGCCAGGAACGATACATTCAGCTCAGGACGGCCGATATTCTCCTCTATTATCTTTACTATGTCCGAAAGGAATTTCTCGTCAGGGGACATCTTCCCCGCATCCTCGGCCGGAGGGCGGGGCTCCGTCAAGGCCGACGCCCTTCTGAGACGGCTCTTCTCCAGGAGGCTCAGCACCTTGAGCCTGAGTTTCTCGGAATTGAACGGCTTGGGCATGAATGCATCTATGCCTATCTTTATGGATTCGTTCTCTGTAATCTGGTCAGTCCTGGCCGTCAGCATTATGATAGGGACGGAAGCGCCGCCCTTGTCCGCCCTGACCCGGCGGCTGAACTCGAGCCCGTCCATTATTGGCATCATCATATCCGCGATTATCAGGTCCGGATGTATCCGTCTGAACATGGTGACCCCGTCCCGGCCGTTCCATGCCGTATAGACATCAGCTATCTCTGACAGGAATTCCGCCACGAACGAAGAGAGGGCCTCGTTGTCCTCCACCACCAGGATACGGTACGGTTTTACGGCATCCGGGACGGCCTTGCCTCCGCTGCTCCTGAAATGCCCGATGCTGTTCTCCGCAAACGGCAGCTCCACTATGAATGAAGTGCCCTTTCCTTCATTCGAGGTGACCTCGACACTCCCTCCGTGAGCCTCGATATGCTTTTTGGCCATATAAAGGCCCAGCCCGGTGCCCTTGATCTTGTTCCTGGTCCTGGAAGACTGCCAGAACCTCTGGAATATGTACGGCAGCTCATTTTCCGGTATTCCGATGCCGCTGTCTGTCACTGTGAGATAAAGCTTGTCCGAATACTCGTCGACATACAGGGAAATATGTATGTCGCCCTCGTCGGGCGTATATTTGAACGCGTTGGAGATCAGGTTGTCCACCACGGACTCCATTTTATGCTGGTCACAGTTGTAGAACACGTGGGCAGTCTGGCAGTTGAAAGACACCTTTATCTTACGGGAGGCCGACTCCGGCATGTACCTGGAGAGGATGGTCCCGACGAGTTCGGAAAGATCCACCACAGAACGGGCGAGCTCGCCGCTGTCGCTGCCGTCCCTCTTGTAGTCAAGCATCCGGCCCAGGAGGGTGTTGAGACGCTCCGCGTTCTCCATCACCACCTCCAGCTGTTTCCTGATGCCGTCATTGCCTGGTGACATGAGTATCCTGCTCACCGGGGCCATTATAAGGCTCAGCGGGGTCTTCAGGTCATGTGATATGCCTGTCAGGAACTCGACTTTCTCGGAGGCCTGCTCCATGAGAACGTCCTTCTCGAAGCTGGCCGCCTTGAGCCTTGCCTTTATCTTTGAATAATGTATCCCCCAGGCTACCATGCCCGCAATGGCAAGCAGGTACAGGGCGAAAGCCACAGGAGAAAGGAACAGAGGAGGATTGACGGTTATGCCCAATGTGTTGACTGTCGCTTCCGAAGGCTCGCCCTTCTCGTCCAGGAGACATACCGAAAGGTCGTATGTCCCAGGGTTCAGATTCACGAAGGATATGGTGTTGACCCCGTTCTTGAGCGGTGTCCATGTCTCGCTCACCGGACTGAGGCAGTATGCGTACTGGTCTGACTCCGGGGAAGTGAAATTCATTGAGGAGAATGAGACTGTGATGTCGTTCTCGTCATGCCCGAGGGTGATCGTGTCCATGAACCTCATGCTTATCCCCGGACCGTTTCCCTCTTGTCCGGGAGAATATACCTTGCCGTTTATCTCCGCCGTCATGAAATACGGCCGCCCATACGGGTACACATGCTGTTTCACAGGCAGGGAGACTCGGCAGTAGCCGTCCGTAGTCCCAAGAAGCAGGGCATTGTGGCATATGTCATAGCATACGGAAGTATACCGCCTCGCAGGCAGAGGGAGCTTCTCCATCATCCTGTCCCGGATGTGCAGCTGCCATACATTGCCGTATGATGTGGTCAGCCAGAGATAATCCCCCGAGGCTGCCATGCCCAGGACTTCCGAGCCCGCCGACCATTCCGGGAAATTCACCACGGAACCTGAAAGCGTCCGCGTGTCTATGCGCAGCACCCCCTGCTCATATCCCGCCCAGAGCGTGCCGGCGCTGTCAAGGAGCATGTACGTAGGTATGGTCTTGTCCCCTATGTATCTGGCGGCATCGAACATCTCCACACTGTCCCCGCCGGGAGGTATCCTTCCGATCCCTGACCCGTTGTAGTACAGTATCCATACGGCTCCCGTAGAGTCCGGCAGGACTTTCCGCACCTGCCATCTCCCGGACTGGTCCGCGAACATTCTCTCGAGCGCGTCCCTGTCTCCGCCGAGAAGTTTCTCCCTGTCGAAGCAGAACACCCCGGAGGAGAATGTCCCCACCCAGAGTTTCCCGTCACGGTCCAGGGCGATGTCATGGCACCACTCGGCATTGTATACATCTATGCCCAGGTCCACCTGCCTGAATGCCCTGCGCCTGCCGTCATACAGCAGCACGCCGCCGTCAGTGGCGGCCCAGACATCCCCGTTGCGCGGGTCCCTGCACATGGAATGCACAGTATTGTGCGGGAGCGGGTATCTTTTGTCGTATATGTCGAAAATCCTTGATTCTCCCCCGTCCGGGGAAAGGTATGCCATGCCGTTGGAACCTCCGCACCACAGGCCATGCCTGCTGTCTGGCGGGATCATAGTGGATATGGACAGGCCCTTGCCGCTTCCGGTGAAAGAGCTCAGCGGCACGAATTCGGCCATGCTCCAGCATTTGGCCACTGACACGCCGTCATGCGTGCCCAGCCACGTGCTCCCGTCCCTGTCCGCCATCAAGGACTCTATGTCATTGTCCGAAAGAGACAGCCTGTCCCTGGAATCATGCTCAAGATGACGCATTGAAGTCCTGTCGTAGACATAGAGTCCGGCATCTGAGCCTATCACCAGATTGCTGTCCCTGTCAAACAGTATGTCGTTTATGACCTGGTGCCTGATTTTCCCTACGGCCGTCAGCACGCTGTCCGGCCGGCTGTATCGCCACAGCCCCTTCTGTGTCCCCAGCCAGATGCATTCCCTGCGGCTGTCATAGCACATGGAATAGACAAACACATCCCGCTGACTTCCGTTCAGCTTCTTCACCTCCTTGCCTTCAAGGAGATAAAGCCCGTCGAAAGTCCCGAAATACAGCTCCCCGTCCATCTCCTTCACGGTATATACCCCCAGATTGTGGCCTCTGTAGTCTGTGACCTTGATATCGGAGATTTCACCGTCCTCCGTATCATAGCACACTATCCCGGAGTGGTATCCCGAATAGACCTTCCCCTTGAAGCAGCATATCGAGCGCACGACTCCGTCCAGGTATTCCGTCAGAGCGTTGCTGGCATATTCCCCTTTGCGTATGTCGTAAAGAAGCATGCCGCGGTCCGTCCCGAGCCACAGCATGTCCCCGGACAGAGCCGCGCACTGGATCTGCACAAGCTTGTCATAGCCTGGACCGTTGCACGGATATACAGTGAACCCGTCATAGGCATACAGCCCTTTGTTTGTGCACAGCCATACCAGACCTGTGGTATCCTGGACCATGTCATTGACCACAGGCGCGTCAATATGTACAGGAATCCTTTCGAACTCCTGATAGCTTATCTTGCCGTTGTCCGCCAGCGACAGGGTGGTCAGGCACAGGAGCAAGGCTGTGACACAGGCTCTCATTTCCACTCGTAGTATCTCACCCAGTCCACCTCCATCTCTACAGGGAGGTCCGCCGGGTCGACTTTCCCTACCCACTGGCCGCCCAGCTGCATGTCCACGAGCAGGTACATCGGCTTATAGAACGGGAACTGCCCCAGCGAGTCGAGTTCCGCGATACGCGGATAAGCGAAGTTGCGCACACCGTTTATATGGAAGACCACGCTGTCGCGCCAGATATCCACACCGTATACATTGAAGTCATCAGGATCGATAGGGGCGGTGTTCCCCTGGCGGGGGCTGTCACCGCGGCCCAGGTCGAATGTATAGTGCGAATGCACGGTCTGGTATGCTATCGAGTCATAGTTGAGCCTCTCCATTATGTCGATCTCCCCTCCGTCGGGCCACATATTGGCCTTGCCCAGGGTGTCGAACGGGAGCAGCCAGATGGCAGGCCATGCACCGGTGGCGCCCTGGAGCTTTGCCCTGACCTCGATCCGTCCCGGGGCAAAAGCCTTCTTCCCCTTCGTCCACAGGCCTCCTGTCAGGAATTCCGCCGTGTCGGCCTGCCTGTCATCATTCACTATGCCTCTGAGGACCAGGTTGCCGTCCCGGAAGGCGAAGCACCTGGGGTCGGAGGACTGTGTATTCTGCCAGTCGGCTGTCCCTCTGTCAGTATGGCTCCAGACCGTCCAGTCAATGGTCTCCGATTCGAAGTCTTCCTCCCATGAAAGCTTCCATCCCGGTTTTTCAGAACAATTCACGGCCGAAAGCGCCGTAGCCGCAATAGCGGCTGCAAGGAAAATGGTATTCTTCATCACTGTCAATTTGTTTCAAAACAGTTTCTTCCGTTTTTGCAAAAATATACATTTAAAAAGCCGTCGCATATACCTGCTTGCATTTTCTCAGAAAAAATTGAGACAATCTTAGAAACAAACAGGACACATTCGGTTTTTACAGAAATTTCTCACTATCTTGTGGCGTTTTTCATTAATCACATAATTAAAGACACCCGCATTGATGGACAAGAAAAAGATGGGGTTCATTTTCCCCGCATTTGCCGCGATGGCGGTATCGTGCTCAGACACAGGGCAGCCGCAGAGACCCAACATCCTGCTGATAGTGGCCGATGACCTGGGCATGGGAGATGTGAACGCATACGCCCCTTACGACTGCGCGGCTCCAGGCAGGGAGACTATCTCCACTCCGAACATAGACAGCCTCGCGCACGGAGGAATCCTTTTCCTCAACGGATATTCCACATCAGCGACATCCACGCCAAGCCGGTATGCGATGTTCACCGGGATGTACCCGTGGAAAAACCCTCAGGCAAAAATCCTCAACGGAGATGCGCCCCTGCTCATTCCCGTGGACATCCCCACACTTCCCAAAATGCTGCAGGCCGAAGGCTACACCACCGGGGCAATAGGGAAATGGCACCTCGGCATGGGGGACGGGGACACAGACTGGAACAGGCACATATCCCCTGACGCCAATACAGTGGGCTTCGACTACACATGCCTTATCGCAGCCACCAACGACCGTGTCCCGACCGTCTATGTGGAAAACGGGCTGGTGGAGAACCTGGACCCCTCCGACCCCATACAGATCAGCTATTCCGGGAATTTCAGCGGCGAGCCTACGGCGGTGACAAACCCGGAGCTGGTGAAAATGCGGCATGACCCGCGCCAGGGCCATGACAACACCATCGTCAACGGCATCCCGCGCATAGGATTCATGAAAGGAGGCCACAAGGCCCGCTGGGTGGACGAGGAGATGGCGGACTATTTCGCGGCCAAGACGCGGAAATTCATTGACAGCTGCTCGGTCTCGGGAGAGCCGTTCTTCCTCTACTACGGCCTGCACGAGCCGCATGTGCCACGGGCGCCTCACCCGAGATTCGCGGGAAGCACAGGACTGGGGCCGCGCGGTGACGCCGTGGCTGAAGCCGACTGGTGCGTGGGTGAGATCATCAGATACCTCTCAGTCAAGGGCCTGCTGGAGAACACCCTTGTGATATTCACCAGCGACAACGGGCCTGTGATCAACGACGGCTACCTCGACGGGGCGGAAGAGATGCTCGGAGACCACGACCCGCGCAACGGCACCAGAGGAGGGAAATACAGCCTGTATGACGGAGGGACCCATATCCCGTTGATAGTGTACTGGAAAGGACACCTGAAGCCTATGGTGTCGGATGCTTTCGTCTCCCAGCTCGACTTTTTCGCCAGCATTGGCTCCCTGACAGGAGGGCGAGTACCTGAAGGGATTGACAGCCAGGACCATCTGGACGTCTTTCTAGGACAGTCACGGCACGGGAGGCAGTCCATGGTCCTTGAAGCCGGAGGCAGGCTTGCATACAAGTCAGGAGACTATGAACTGATCCCGCCATACAAGGGAGAGGAAAGGAATGTGACCGGGAATGAAATGGGCAACCTTGGCTCCTACGGGCTTTTCAACTTGAAGGAAGACCCCGCCCAGGAGCACAACCTGGCCGTGTCCGAGCCGGAAAAGCTCCAGGAACTGAAGGACGAGTTCAAGGCAGCTGCCGGGAAATACTATAAAGGGCAATGACATTTTCACAAAACAAATAATTCCAGACAAAAATCATGACAATCAAAAAGACAACCCTATTGTTCTGGGCGATGACCATGGCCTGCGGCCTGTCCGCTGCGGAACAGACTGAATGGCGCGACCCTCTGGTCAATGCCGTCAACAGGGCCCCTATGCACACAAGTTACTTCGCGTATCCAAACGCCGAAGAAGCCGAAGGATGCCGCTCAGAATCATCCAACTACATGTCCATCAACGGAATGTGGAAATTCAACTGGGTACGGGACGCAGACATGCGCCCGACAGATTTCTACATGACCGGATTCAATGACCTCGGATGGGACGAGATTCCTGTCCCGGGCATCTGGGAACTGCACGGATACGGCGCCCCGCTGTACAACAACGTCGGATACGCCTGGCAGTACCAGTTCAGGAACAACCCTCCGGAGGTTCCGGTCGAGAACAACCATGTAGGGTCATACAGAAGAGAAGTCACGATTCCCGAAGCATGGACAGGGAAGCAGATACTTGTCCATTTCGGCAGTGTCTCGTCCAACATGTACCTGTGGGTGAACGGCAAGTATGTCGGCTACAGCGAGGACACAAAACTTGAAGCCGAGTTCGACATCACCAGGTATGTCAAGCCAGGGAAGAACCTCATAGCCTTCCAGGTGTTCCGCTGGTGCGACGGCTCGTATTTCGAGGACCAGGACTTCATGAGGTACTCCGGAGTAGCGCGCGACTGCTATCTGTACTCGCGCGAGAAAGTCCGCATACAGGACATAAGGGTCACCCCGGACCTTGACAGCAGCTATGACAACGGTTCGCTCGACATCAGGCTCGAGCTTACAGGCTCCTGCGACGTGTCACTTGTCCTTACCGACCAGGAAGGCAATAAAGTGGCCGAGAAACGTATCTCCGGGAAAAAAGGGATGCAGAATGTCACCATCGAGGTGGATTCCCCTGCCAAATGGACAGCCGAGACACCTTACCTTTACACCCTCACAGCGACTTCTTCAGCAGGCGGCGCCCAAGAGGTGATCCCGGTAAAGACAGGATTCAGGAAAATAGAGCTCAAGGATGCCCAGGTACTTGTGAACGGACAGCCTGTACTTTTCAAGGGAGCCAACCGCCACGAGATGGACCCGGACGGTGGATATTATACTTCCAGAGAGCGTATGATCCAGGATATACTCAGAATGAAACAGCTGAATATCAACGCAGTACGTACTTGTCACTATCCTGACGACATTCTCTGGTACGAGCTGTGCGACAAGTACGGGCTCTACGTTGTAGCAGAGGCCAACATAGAATCCCACGGTATGGGATACGGAGACGAAAGCCTGGCGAAATTCCCACTTTACGAGAAGACGCACCTGGAGAGGAACGAAAGGAACGTGCAGAGGAATTTCAACCATCCTTCCGTCATCTTCTGGTCGCTCGGCAACGAGGCGGGATTCGGTGTGAACTTCGAGAAATGCTACAGATGGGTGAAAGATGAAGACCCGTCTCGTCCGGTGCAGTACGAGAGGGCCGGGAACAATGACTTCACCGACATCTACTGCCCTATGTACAGGTCATACGAGGAGTGCATAGAGTTCTGCGAGAACAACCCTGACAAGCCTCTTATCCAGTGCGAGTATGCCCATGCGATGGGAAATTCAGAAGGAGGTTTCATGGAATACTGGGACATCATACGCAAGTACCCTGCATACCAGGGAGGCTTCATATGGGATTTCGTGGACCAGTCAGTCAGATGGTACAACCCTCAGGGAAGGATGTTCTACGGCTATGCCGGCGACTTCGACCGCTACGATGTGGACAAGGACCAGAATTTCTGCAACAACGGCCTGATCAGCCCTGACCGCCGCTTCAACCCGCACGCCTACGAGGTGAAATACGTGTACCAGTCCATATGGGCATCACCTTCGGACCTCGGCAAAGGTGTGGTATCGGTTTACAATGAGAACTTCTTCCGCGACCTGTCCGCATACAGCCTGGAGTGGCAGCTGCTCGCCGACGGGGAAGTGATGCAGACCGGGAATGTCCCTGATCTCAATGTAGGGCCGCAGGGCAAAGCCGATGTGGAACTGGGCTACGACAGTTCGATGATATGCGGTGAAAAGGAGTGGATGCTCAACATTTATTTCAAGTTCAAAAGGGCCGAGACACTCCTGCCTGCAGGATATACGGTAGCCTACGAGCAGATTCCTTTGACCGGGTACAGCTACAGCGCCGACCTTGCCGACGAGACCCGCAGCAACGAGACCATACCTGCCCCTGAGTTCAAAGACAACGACCAGCGCTATCTCATACTCACTGGAGAGAATTTCCGCATAGAATTCAACAAGTCGGACGGTTTCATGTCCCTGTACGAGGCAGACGGGCGCAGTTTCCTGTCAGACGGCTCCGCCCTCAGGCCGAACTTCTGGAGAGCAGGCACTGACAACGACTACGGCGCAGGTCTCCAGAACCGCTACAAAGTATGGAAGGCCCCTGTCCTCAAGCTGACATCTCTTGATCACGGCATGAAAGACGGCCTGTCCTGCGTCACGGCGTCCTATGAAATCCCGGAAGTAGGGGCTGTACTGACAATGGAGTATCTGGTGAACAACCAGGGGGCTGTCAAGGTGACCCAGAGGATGAAGACAGGCCAGACGGAGAATGTGCCGGACTTGTTCCGGTTCGGGCTCAGGATGGAGATGCCGCAGAGATACAATACGCTCGAATTCTACGGCAAAGGTCCTTTCGAAAACTACGCGGACAGGCAGCACGCCGCCAAGGTAGGCCTTTACAGGCAGAGTGTGGAAGAGCAGTTCTACCCGTATATCCGCCCGCAGGAGACCGGTACAAAGGCTGGTCTCAGATGGTGGGAAGTGCTTGACGAGTCCGGCTCAGGGCTGCGCTTCCACAGCGACGCGCCGTTCTCCGCTTCAGCGCTCGAGTACAGCACAGAAATGCTTGATGACGGCCACGCAAAGAACAACAGGCATCCTTCCGACCTGGAGAAGAACGGTCTCACGAACCTCTGCATCGACAAAGTGCAGATGGGCCTGGGATGCGTAAACAGCTGGGGTGCGATGCCGATGGAGAAATATATGCTCCACTACGGCGACTATGAGTTCACCTTCATCATGCAGCCTGTCATGCACAGATACGACATGAGATAGCACATGCAGGCTGACATTTGAGAAAAGCGGTGCGCCGTTCATTCGGGACGCACCGCTTTTTCCGTATCACCACCGCACCGGACGGACACATCTCACACGATATCCGCGATGATACTGTCTGAAATGAAGAACGAATCCTCCGGTATGCGCACATACAGGGGGTCCTGCGCAGGGACCAGCAGCCCCTCCGAAAGCATAGCCGCCAGGCGGGCTCTGTCCGCATGGCGTTCAAGGAAACCCCTCTCAACGCCCCGGTCCGTCCTCAGCCCAAGCATGATCCGCTCCAGCGCCACCTGGCCGGCAGAAAGAGTCTCGCACTGGCTTACTGAGGACCTGGAAGGGCCCTGTGAAGAATAACACCGGAGATATTCCCGCACATCAGGGATGTTCCAGCTGCGGGTGCAGGCAGGAAGGCCCTCAGGCAGGCTCCCCTCCTTCACACGCAGCGAGTGCGCGCCCGGCCCGAATCCGGCATAAGGGACATGGCCCCAGTATGCACTGTTGTGCACAGCCTCGAATCCTGGCAAAGCGAAATTGGATATCTCATAGTGGTGATACCCGGCATCCGAGAGCCTGCGGCAAAGGATGTCATACTGCCTGCGGCACTGTTCTCCGGGAGCTTCTGAATATTTGCCGGAATCCGCCATCGCGGCAAGTGCGCTCCCCGGCTCTACAGAAAGCTGGTATGCGGAGATGTGCTGGGGAGCCAGGTCCAGGGCCATGTCCAGGGTCTTCAGCCACATTCCGTCATCCATATGCGAGATGCCGAAAATAAGGTCTATGCTTATGTTGCGGAAACCCGCATCCTGCAGCATCCCGTATGCCTTGACCGCAGTAGCCGAGCTGTGCCTCCGCTTCATCCATCCCAGCATGCCGTCATCAAAAGACTGGACGCCCATGCTCACACGGTTCACGCCAAGCCCAAGCAGATCCGACAGATATGTTTTCCCCTTTGAGACTATATCCTCGGGATTCACCTCCATGGTGAACTCCACAGGAGCAGTGTCCTCCCTGCTTCCGCAGGCCGTCCTCACGGCCCATACAGCCGGAGCAAGGGCATCCGGCGGCATCAGCGACGGGGTGCCTCCCCCGACATAAATGGTATGCGGCTCTCCGGAAAGCTCGTCCCTGCGCGAAAGTATCTCTTCACGCAAGGCGGCGCCATACCCGGAAAAACAATCACCTACTGTGATTTCAGAATAGAAACCGCAGTAGGTGCAGAAACTTCCACAAAATGGGATATGTATGTATACCACTTGCTATCTGAGCATTAATTCGGCCGACCCGAGCAAAGAGTTTTCAGTATAAACCTCGACTGTATATATGCCCCTTTCAAATTCAGGTATATCATTGAGGTAAATGCTCATTTCCACCTCCTTGCCCTGATAGTCCACCTCACGCGACGCAGAGCTTATGAGAGGCTCTCCGTTGAAGTTGAACGTACGCTGCTCCTCGTTTGTCAGGAGTATGCCGTCAGGTCCCTTGACCCTGATATACACACGGACAGGTCCCTTAGGAGCGAGCTCGTTCTCGACAAGTGCGAGGGATGTCATGAGACGTACCACACGGCTGCTGCGGTCTGTCACCTTGTTCGACCCGTTATAGCCTACCAGCGCTATGGAGCGGCCCTTGAGCTGCGAGCCTATGGCCACCTGGTCTGACAGGCTTTCCACAGTCTTGCTGAGAGCCTCTGACTGGCGCCTGCTCTCGGCAGCTTCGCGGCGGGCTGCTGCAGCATCGGCTGTAAGCTTCTGGTTAAGCGTATTAAGTGAATCAATCTGGACTATATAGCTTCTCATGATGCTCCTGAGGGTGCCCAGTTCTTTCTCGTACTGTCTTATCTTCGCCCTGTTGGTGGCATCTGTCCTCTTTATCCTCTCTATCAGCTGGGATACTTCCTCCCTTGAGGAATCAAGCTGGGAATTGATTGATTCGTAATCAGATGACAGTGACGCATAATCATTCTGCAGCGCGATCATCTGTGCAGTGAGATCTTCCTTCTCGACCTTCAGGTCATTGACCAGAGAAGTCCTCTCATACCATATATATGCAAGGGCGGCAGCAAGCACTACGGCGACACCCGCCATTATATATATGATATTTTTCAATTTTCCTGGCTGCTGTGACTCTTCAGCCCTTCTGGGATTCTGTTCTTCCATAATAATATCACAATTAAATTTAAAGTCTGTCTGCATTCTCGGGGCGGGCACCCCTGCCGGCTGCCGTACCGGTCCGATGAATTGAATCCATCGTACTCCCCGTTATTTCAAAGTCCGGACAAATATACGAAGAAGCCGAGTGCAGAACAAATTTTATTTGCTCTGCCGAGGCGCAGCAGTATATATGGCCGTCAGGGCAAATATACTCAATATACAATACAAAACAGTAATCCCCTCCAATATTTTTCAAATTTTATGCAAAGGATTCGACTAAAAAGTATATATTTGTGGATAAGTGTGCAATTAAAACATAAACTTTGTAACATTTCATATTATGAAAAAAATTCTAGTAATGGCAGTGCTTGCGTTGGGAATTTCCCTTGCCGCTGCAGCCCAGCCTAAAGCAATCGGTCTGAGATGGGGATGGAACCTTGAGGCAAGTTATCAGCACAATGTCAACGGGGCCGACTTCGTGGAGGCGAATCTCGGTACATTCGGATTCAACAGCTTCGACATTTCTTCTACATACAACTTCATGATAGCACAGCCGGCTTGGACAGCCAGAGGAGAGTGGGGTTTCTATGCAGGTCCCGGTCTCGCTCTCGGATTCAACCGTGGAGCCAGCATCGCCGTCCAGGGACAGGTAGGCCTGGAGTACACATTCTGGTTCCCTCTGCAGCTGGCTATTGACCTCAAACCGCAGTTCGGACTGTATGCAAACCACGGGGCATCCTTCTTCAAGGAAGGCCTGTACGGCTTCGTTCCGTCATTTTCAGTACGCTACAGATTCTGACACTCATGAGGAAAATACTTTTTGCAATACTGGCAGCAGCCATTTCCGGCTGCTGCCTTTCTTTGACTGCCCAGGCCCAGCCGAGGGCAGCAGGAATCCGTGTAGGCGTTACCGGATCCGAAGCATCATACCAGCATACATTCGGGAAAAACTTCCTCGAGGCGGAAACAGGCGTGGATTTCGGACATGGCGGGGCAGGATTCAAGGCCGCGGCCCTTTACAACTTCATCTTTGCCCGTCCAGCATGGACAGACAGAGGCTCATGGGGGCTTTATGCCGGACCGGGGCTGGCTATCGGATATGTGTCGGACAGGACTACATACATGCTGTATGACCGGTTCAGCGAAATGTCAGTAAAAGTCCATCCGCTGGACTACGGTTTCATGATAGCCCTCGCCGCACAGATAGGACTTGAGTACAATTTCTGGTTCCCGCTCCAGCTGTCCCTGGACATAAGGCCATATTTCGGGCTTCACGTGAACGACGGATTCCACATATACAAGTCAAAGGCCGGATTCTACAATTACGGGATGATGGGGTTCATCCCGACCCTTTCCGTCAGATACAGGTTCTGACGCTGCATATTGGCAGACAGTTTTCAAGATGTCCGGATTTCCGGGGGAATTTACACCGGAAAGGCACATAAAAGAATTCTCGGGAAAATTTAAAGTAGGTTCTTAATATTTTTGTAAAAAAATTTTGCTTATTTTATACGCTGATTTACAATTACAGACACCTTCTGCATTTTGGATACTAACCGGACATGGAAATGGACAGAGAAACTTTATTGCCGTCATATCTTGAAAGGGACATAAGCTGGATGTATTTCAACCGGAGAATCCTCCAGGAAGCGTGCAGGGATACTGTGCCGCTTCTGGAAAGGATGTCTTTCCTGGGAATATACTCCAACAACCTGGATGAATTCTTCAGAGTCCGCGTCGCCTCCCTGAACAGGATTATTGAATGGGAGGGCAAATCGGCTGCGAAAGAAGCGAAGAACGCCGAAAAGATAGTAAAGCAGATATCGAAGCTCAACAGCTGCTATATCAACGATTACGAAAACGCTGTGGAGTCGGTGTACGAGGACCTTGCACGCAACGGCATACATCTGATATCCGACAAGGAGGCTGACGCCGACCAGCTCTCGTTCATCAGGACCTACTACAGGACCAGGCTGGACGGCATCATTGTACCTGTATGGTTCTCGGCGGTCAAGAGGCTTGACTATGAAAGTGACGAGAACATCTATTTCGCAGTGAAGGCCGGCAAGGACAACGGGGAGAAGACCCGCTATGACTACGCCTATTTTGCGCTTCCAGTCAAGAGCCAGGGAAGGTTTGTAAGGCTCCCCGACAAAGGCGGTGAAAGTTTCATAATGTATATAGATGACATAGTCAGGTGCTCCCTGGACGAGATTTTCATCGGGGCGGGATACACGCGCTTCGAAGCCTATGCGTTCAAGTTCACAAGGGACGCAGAGATGGAAATAGACAACGACCAGCGCAACGGCCTGCTGCAGAAGATATCAAAAGGTATAAAGAGCCGGAAGAAAGGAGAGCCGCTGCGTTTTATCTATGATGAGAAGATGCCGTCAGACCTGCTGAAGAAAGTGCTCGGCAAGCTTGACCTGGAAAACAACGACACCATCCTCAAGGGTGGCCGCTACCAGAACCACAAGGACCTGATGCAGTTCCCTGACTGCGGAAGGAAGGACATGAAATTCAAGCCGATGCCGCAGATCACAAGGTCCAGGCTGGATACAGGCAGGAGCATTCTCGACCTGATACGGGAATCCGACCGGTTCATCCATGTCCCGTACCACAGTTTCTCGCATTTCCTCAGGGTGCTCCACGAAGCGGCTACAGACCGCAGGGTCAAGACCATAAAAATATCGCTGTACCGGCTTGCCAAGGACTCCAGAGTGGTGAAGGCGCTGATTGCGGCGGCCCGCAACGGAAAGAAAGTGACAGTAGTGATAGAGCTTCTGGCGAGGTTCGACGAGGAGTCCAACATCGTATGGTCACAGAAGCTTCAGGAAGCCGGTGTCAAGGTGATGTACGGCGTCGAAGGGCTTAAAGTCCATTCGAAGATAGTGTACATAGGCATGAAGCAGGGTTCGGACATAGCCTGCATAAGTACAGGCAATTTCCATGAAGGGAATGCGAAGACCTATACTGACTGCATCCTGATGACCGCGGCCAAGCGTATCACCGAGGATGTGGCCAAGGTGTTTGACTTCATCGAGAAGCCATACATTCCTGTATCCTTCAAAGAACTGCTCGTGTCTCCAAATGAAATGAAGAAAAGGTTCATCTCGCTGGTGAACAATGAAATCAGGAACCACCTTGCAGGCAAGCCCGCCTATATACGCATGAAGGTCAACCACATTACGGATCCTGTGATGGTACGGAAAATCTATGAGGCCGCATACAAAGGGGTGCCTGTAGACCTTATCGTGAGGGGGAACTGCTCACTGACCACGGTAGGGCTTCCGGAAGGATGCCATCTGCGGATCAACGGGATAATCGACAGATTCCTGGAGCATTCACGCATCTTCGTCTTCGCGGCGGGCGGACAGGAAAAGGTCTTTATCGGCTCGGCAGACTGGATGCCACGCAACCTTGACAACAGGATCGAGGTTATCACCCCCGTATATGACCCTATGGTAAAGGCGGAAATGAGACTCATAGTAGATTACGGGCTGAGGGACAGCGTCCAGGGAAGACTTGTGGACGGAAGCGGACAGAACCGGCAGTGGACCTGTGAAGACCCGCTGCCGACAGGATCACAGGAAGCACTGTACGGACACTACACCGAACTGGAAAAAGAAGAAAGCGGAAACCAATAAACATTAAGATCATGGAAGAAACTACAAGAACCCCGTCTGTCCAGGAGACATTTGCGGCAATAGACATCGGGAGCAACGCTGTGCGCCTGCTCATAAAGCAGGTCGTGGAGAGCGGGGAACACCCCAAACTCAACAAGGCCCTTCTGGTCAGAGTACCTCTTCGGCTGGGCTTTGATGTATTCTCCCAGGGCAGGATCTCCGATAAAAAGGAGAAGAACATGATACGCCTGATGAAGAGTTTCAAGCAGCTTATGAAAATCTACGGGACTGACATCTACAGGGCCTGCGCGACATCAGCCATGCGCGATGCTGCAAACGGGGCACAGATAATAAAGCATGTGGAGAAAGAGAGCGGGATCAGGATAGAGATCATCGACGGGCAGGAAGAGGCAAGGATAGTTTATGAAAACCATATCGAGAGCATGAGAGAGCGGAAAGGCAACTTCATGTACGTGGATGTCGGAGGAGGCAGTACGGAAATCAACCTGATATCGGACGGAAGCCTGGTGTGCTCAAGGTCATACAACATAGGTACCGTGCGTATCCTCAACAACGCGGCCACAGAAGAGGAATGGAGCAGGATGAGGAAAGACATGAAAAACCTTGCCCAGTCATATCCCGGGATAGAGCTGATTGGCTCGGGAGGCAATATCAACAAACTGGTGAAGATGGTTAAAGGACGGGACAAGCGCTATCCGAAAATGACCGTGGCCTCACTCAGAGAACTGTACGACACGCTCAAGCCGCTGAGCGTAAAGGAGAGGATAGAGACATTCGACCTCAAGCCGGACCGGGCAGACGTGATCGTACCTGCCGCGGAGATTTTCCTTACGATAGCTGACATCCTGGGATCCGCCACGATATATGTCCCTGTAATAGGACTTGCCGACGGGATAATAGATGACCTCTACTGCCGGAGCCTGGAACGCAAGAGATTCCAGGAGCACATATCCAGAGTGGACATGAATCTCTGAAACAGAGGGATGGTAAAAAGACAAGGACCTGACGGATCACGGATTCATCAGGTCCTTGTTCACAAATCCGGTGATGCGGAGCACCAGCCCGACGGAAGCCTCGGCCTTTTCCCTTATTGCGGAAAGGGCTTTCTTTTCCGGGCCATCCTCCAGAAGCGCCAACTGCTCCCCGGCCACCTCAGCAGCGGTCCTGAAAGCGTTGACGGCGTGCCCGAACTCACCTCTTTTCCTGTAAATGCAACCCAGGTCATACCACTGCGCGGCAGACCCGGGTTCATTATTGCTGCTCTTTTCTGTCATTGCGTATTATCAGCCACTGATTCATGCGGATTTCACACAAGTCCCGAGAATCCCATGAACGCCAGGGCAAGGATACTTGCCGTGATAAGCGCGATAGGCGTACCCTGGAAAGCTTTAGGGACCTTGTTCAGGGCCAGCTGCTCACGCAGGCCGGCAAACAGTATCATCGCCACACCGAAGCCTACAGAAGTGGCAAAGGCATATACAATGGACTCGGCAAGGTTGAGCATATGCGGCTCCCCGCCGAATGTGAACTCCTTGGTCACCACGATAAGCGCCACACCGAGAACGGCACAGTTGGTGGTGATCAGAGGCAGGAAGATTCCCAGTGCCTGGTAAAGCGAAGGGCTGACTTTCTTGAGGACAATCTCCACCATCTGCACAAGGGCGGCTATCACAAGGATGAAAGCCACCGTCTGCATGAATTCGATATGCAGCGGGACAAGCACATAATACTGGAGAAGATATGTCACAAGCGTAGAAAGCGTAATCACGAAACATACGGCACCGGACATTCCCACGGCAGTGCTCAGCTTGTTGGACACGCCCAGGAACGGACAGCAGCCGAGGAACTGGGACAGCAGGATATTGTTTACGAATATCGCCGATATGATGATTATTATATATTCCATAGCAGATTACTTTTTAGCCGTGAGTTTCCTGAAAATCACTATAAGGTAGCCAAGGGCAAGGAAAGCGCCCGGGGCAAGCACAAACATCAGGATCCCGTCTCCTGATATGAATTTGAAGCCGAACGCGGAACCGCTCCCGATAATCTCGCGCACAAGCCCGAGCACAGTCAGGGCGCAGGTGAACCCGAGCCCGATGCCCAGACCGTCACAAGCGGAGTCTATCACGCTGTTCTTGTTGGCGAAAGCCTCCGCACGGCCGAGCACGATGCAGTTCACCACGATAAGAGGGATGAAGAGCCCCAGTGTCTCGTACATTGCAGGTGTATAGGCCTGCATGATGAACTGCAGGATAGTCACGAATGCGGCGATGATGACGATATATGCCGGAATGCGCACCTTGTCCGGTATGTAAGGCGCTGTAGCCGAAATGGCCATGTTGGAAAGCACCAGCACAAACAGTGTGGCCAGTCCCATGCCCATGCCGTTCATTGCAGATGTGGTAGTGGCCAGCGTAGGACACATACCCAGGATAAGGACGAATGTAGGATTCTCCTTGACAAGTCCTTTGGTTATAAGCTGAAGTTTACTCATTGCTCTGTCCTCCATTGTCTGTCTCTGAAGTATTTTCATACTCCATTGTCGCGTGTAACGGCGATGCACCGGATGCCCCGTCAGGCTGGCTGCCTGTAGTGATGGTACCGAAAACATCAAGCGCGGTCTGGATTGCGGACACATACGCCCTGGATGTGATGGTCGAGGCGGTGATCGCATCCACGTCACCTCCGTCCTTCTTCACCTTGAGGACCTTCTCCGCAGGATTGAAGTTCCTGAACTGCCCGGCGAAGGCAGGATCCGTACATTTGGCACCGAGCCCCGGGGTCTCCGCCTGCGAAAGCACAGTGGTGTTATATACAATGCCGTCGGCAGTCACACCCACCATCAGGGTCACAGGACCGCTGAATCCGGAGCCGGAAGCTATGATGGCATACCCTGCCACCGAACCGTCTTTAGAGACTTTATAATATGTATAGTCCGTGCCGCCCACATTGATTTGCGCCAGTTCCGGAGTCCCGTCAAACTCCGGGACGACCTGGGCTATGGCGTTATTGGTCTTTGCCGCCGCAGCCGCGTCTATAGGAGCCTTGGTCACGGCATACACTACCGCGAGCAGGGCCGAGCTGACCAGGCAGATGACCAGAAGGCACAGCACCATATTCTTGAATGATGATTTTACAGCCATGTCATTACCTCCCGTATTTCTTTTGTTTGCAGAACTTGTTGATAAGCGGCACTACTGAGTTCATTATCAGGATCGCGAAAGACATGCCTTCCGGATATGACCCGAAGTACCTTATCAGGATTGTCAGAAGACCGATTCCGACTCCGAAGATGACCCCTCCCTTGTCGCTCATAGGTGATGTCACATAGTCGGTGGCCATGAAGACCGCACCAAGGAGGACACCTCCTGTAAGAAGGTTGAACAGAGGATCAGTGTACTGGTCAGGGTTTATAAGCCAGAATATCCCGGAGAAAACAAACACAGTCACCAGTATGGAAAGAGTGATATAAGGCCTTATGACCTTGCGTGCCAGGAGATAGATGAAGCCCACGAGGATAGCTATGGCCGAAATCTCTCCTGCCGACCCCCCGATATTGATGAACAGGGTCTGGAGGTAGGAGAAATCATGCTGCGCATAAATCTCCGGAAGGGTCATCCCCTGTGCAAGCCCCTCCTTCACAATTCCCAGAGGTGTGGCTCCGGAAACCGCATCCACCCCGCCGATAAAGCCTTTCGGGGCAGCCCAGTTGGTCATGAAAGTAGGGAAAGAGACCAGGAGGAACACCCTGGCGGCGATGGCCGGATTGAAAAGGTTCTGCCCCAGGCCGCCGAAAGTCATCTTGACTACACCGATGGCGAATACGGACCCTATGACAGCCACCCACCACGGGCAGGAAGGGGGAAGGTTAAGAAAGAGAAGGACACCTGTGACTGATGAAGACCAGTCCCCTACCGTGCTCGGCGCCTTGAACATGAATCTGGTGATCAGGTATTCCGCCAGCAAACATGAAACTACGCTCACCGCCAGCAGGAGCAGCGCAGACAGCCCGTAATAAAGGACTGACACGATGACTGAAGGCAGCAGAGCTATCACCACGTCACGCATAAGTACCGTTGTGGAGGTCTTCGCGTGGATATGTGGAGATGGTGAAACCAATATCTTGTTCATTGTCTTAATAGTATTATTTCGTTATTTCTTAGGTGCCGTACGTGCGCGTATCGCCCTGATGACCTCGCCTTTGGCTATCCTTATGATATCCAGCAGAGGAATGTTTGCAGGGCAGCTGTACAGGCAGCACCCGCACTCGATGCAGTCCTGCACCGCATTGTCCTCAAGCTCTTCCGTCATCCCGTTGCGTGCGAGCTTGTTCAGAAGGAACGGCTCGAGTCCCATCGGGCAGGCCTCGGCGCACTTGCCGCAGCGGATACAGTTGGACTCAGGCTTCCTTTCTGTCTGCTCTGCAGTGAGATAGAGGATTGAAGAGGAGCCCTTAAGTGTAGCCGCGTCAAAATTGGATACGGCCTTTCCCATCATAGGGCCTCCGCTGACAATCTTCACGGCCCCTTCAGGGACACCGCCGTTGTACTCCGCAATATATGAAAGCGGGAAGCCTATGCGGAACAGGTAGTTCTTCTGCCTGTCAGCAGGAAGGCAGTCGCCTGTCACGGTCAATGTATTGGAAATGAGAGGCATGTTCTTCTGCACGGCATCATACACAGCAAGCGACGTAGCCACATTCTGCACTACAGCTCCGACGTCTATAGGCAGCCCCATGGACTTCACCTGCCTGCGCATTACTGCATCTATGAGCTGTTTCTCTCCTCCCTGCGGATATTTTTTCTTCAGGGTCATGACTTCTATGCCGCCGTAGTCAGGGGATTTCTTCTGCAGCTCCGCCACAGCCGCCGACATGGCGCTGATGGCCTCCGGTTTGTTCTCCTCTATCCCGATGACAGTCCTCTGTACTCCGAGGACCTTCTTCATGAGCGCGGCACCGACCACTATCTGGCTGGTCTTCTCGAGCATGATACGGTAGTCGGAGGTAAGATACGGCTCACATTCCGCCCCGTTGAGAATCAGGCACTCGGCTTTCTTGTCAGGAGGAGGGCAAAGTTTCACATGGGTAGGGAAGGTCGCACCGCCAAGGCCCACCACGCCGTTGTTCTTGATCCTGTCTATGATGAACTGCCTGTCCTGAGGGATATCTGTGACCAGGGTATCGGAAGTGTCGATCCCGTCGGCCCATTCGTCAGGCCCGGTTTCTATCTCGACATGGACCACCGGTATCCCGGCCAGGTCCTTGCGCAGCCCCACAGACTTGACTGTACCTGTGACAGACGAGTGCACATAAGCTGAAATGAACCCTGTAGGCTCTCCGATAACCTGACCTGTCTTCACCTTGTCGCCAGGGGCCACTATGGCTTTTGCCGGGCCGCCCAGATGCTGTGCCATGGAGATATACACTGTCTTAGGAATAGGCAGGGCCTCTATCCTGCACCCTGCGGAAATCTTCTTGTCGTCCGGATGGACGCCGCCGATTGAAAATGTCTTCATAGTCT
>JADIMB010000080.1 GCA_017694995.1 Candidatus Cryptobacteroides faecavium
GAGAAGAACCTGTCAAGCTCTATCCTGGCGTTCTCCGGCGAGTCGGATGTATGAACGATATTCTCCTGGGCGCTGAGGGCGTAGTCGCCGCGTATGGTGCCAGGGGCGGCCTTGCGGGCGTTGGTGGCACCTGCCATCTCGCGCACGACCTTCACGGCTTCGAAGCCTTCCCAGCAGCACAGGATCACAGGAGCGGCCATCATGCCGCTGCACAGCCACGGGAAGAACGGCTTGTCCTTCAGATGGGCATAATGCACGTCAAGGGTAGCCTGGTCAAGCTGCTTCATCTTCATGGCCACAAGCTTCAGCCCTCTTTTCTCGAAACGGGAGATTACCTCGCCTACCAGCCCGCGCTGGAGAGTCCCCGGTTTCAGTATTACCAATGTCCTTTCCATCATTGTTTTCTGTTTTTTATTATAAGAATCAGTCTGTCATCCACAGATTTCTCGTCTCCGCCTTTCAGCCTCCGCTCGAAATGACAGTCTGTATAGCAACAAGACCCGTCAGGTGACCGGGGCAGGCAAGGAGACGTGTCAGATTACCCATTATGACCTAAAGAGTGGTGAGGCGGAGATTCCTCCAGTATACCTTGATACCGCCGCCGTCGTGGATCTGAAGGGCGATGCGCCCCTTTCCGCCGCCGATTCCGGCATCATTGATATTGACCATCTCCTGCCCGTTGAGCCATGTCTGCACGTTGTCCCCCTGCACTTTGACACGCAGGGTGTTCCAGTCCCCGTACTTGAGTATATTCTCCTTTTCCTGAGGTATCTGAACAAGCCATCCGCGTCCGTATGACTCATAGATTCCGCCGGTGTCATGGTCAGGAGGGGCCACCTCCACCTGCCATCCGTGCACCCTGGCCACAGGCTCCACCCATGAACGGATGAACACCCCGCTGTTCCCGTCTTTCTCCTGCCTGAACTCCACGCTCAGGTCATAGTCATCATAGTATTCGCGCGTAGCGAGATAGCCATACTGCTTGTCGGGACCGCTCTCGCATACCAGGAGGCCGTCCTCCACATACCATTTCTCTGTACCGTAAGCCTCCCATCCTGAAAGGTCCTTTCCGTTGAAGAGATCCACTGTCTTGCCAGCCTTACGCGGAAGCTCCTTGATCTTGATATTCTTGAAAGATGCAGGATAGCCGTGGTCCTGAAGACAGATCACGCCCTTGTGCCCCAGTCCGTACTCGGGTGCATGGGCCCATTTGCCGCTGTTCTTCCTGGCGAACCAGTCGTCGGTCCATGCCTCGAACTCGAGGATCTTCTCCCCGTTGAGCCAGTGCTCTACATGTCCGTTGTCAAAGACAATCATGGAGTTGTTCCACTCCCCGTAAGGATTGACCTTCATCTTCGACTTGTCAGGCAGGTACATGGCGTAGTCCACCCCGAGTTTCTGCCATTCTTCGAGCTTCTCCGGGAAGTTCGGCTCGTCAATCAGCTGGTACTCAGGGCCGGTGACATAAGGGACATCAAACTCGGGCCTCTCCACCACATGGTAGAGCATCCCGCTGTTGCCACCCTTGGAAAGTTTCCAGTCCCATGAGAGAATGAAGTTCTCATATTCCCTGTCAGTCACTATATAACCGCTGGCATCGCTTCCGGCCCCCTTTGCCTGGATGCACCCGTCCACCACATGCCACGGGACAGTGAGCTCCGTACCGTTGTAGTCCCGCCACCCGTCCAGGTTCTCTCCGTTGAAAAGAAGGGTCCAGCCTTCTTTCTTCTCTTTGCCGGTCAGTTTGTTGTCCCCGCCTGAGCAGGAAACAAGCATCGCAGATGCCAGTAAAACGGCACCTGCGACTGCTGGGAAAAATCTGCTGTCCATAATACGAAAGGTATTGGAACTACTTTATGAACTGGGCACGGAGTCTTTCGATCTTCGCATCGGCATCCGGACCTTTCGCCCCGAAATAGAACTTGATCTTAGGCTCAGTACCTGAAGGTCTTACTGACACTACATCCCCTTCCTCACTGAAGAACTGCAGGACATTGGACTTAGGGAGCCCCGTCTCCTCAGGCTTGTTGTAATCGACCACCTTCACTACAGGGGAGCCGGCAAGCTCGGCAGGAGGGTTGTTCCTCATATCCGTCATGATGGCAGCAATCTCCTCGACACCGGCCTTTCCTTTACGCACAAGCGAAGTGAGTGACTCTCTGTAGTATCCGAATTCCTTGTATATCTTCTGCATGAGCTGGTACAGGGTAAGCCCCTGCTCAGCCGCCCAGCATGCGCACTCGGCCACCATCGAGCAGGCGATGACAGCATCCTTGTCACGGACGTACTCGCCCACGTTGAAGCCGTAACTCTCCTCTCCGCCGCAGATGAACTCGCCCTTGCCCTCATTCCGCTTGACTATCTCGGCGATATACTTGAATCCGGTGAGGACATTGTAGACCTTCACGCCGAACTTCTCGGCAATGGCGCGGATAAGCTCCGTGGTGACGATTGTCTTTACGACATATTTTGAAGGGTCGAGCTTCCCGAGCTCTTTCCAGCGGGTCAGGATGTAGTAAGTCAGCATAGAACCTGTCTGGTTCCCGTTGAAAAGCACCATCTTCCCGTCATTGTCACGCACGGCTATACCCATACGGTCGGCATCAGGGTCAGTGGCCAGCACGATGTCGGCATGCTCCCTGTCGGCTGTTTCTACGGCCATCTTCAGGGCGGAAGGCTCCTCAGGGTTAGGAGACTGCACCGTAGGGAAATCCCCGTCATTCACATCCTGCTCAGGCACATGGTATATGTTCTTGAAGCCAAGCCTGTCCAGGGCCATAGGCACCAGACGGACACCTGTCCCGTGCAGAGGTGTATAGACTATCTTGATATCACTGTGCTTTGCGCGCGCTTCAGGTGAAAGCATCAGGGAAAGTATGTCATCAAGATATGCATTGTCCACTTCACTGCCCATGATCTCGATTTTCCCTGCCCCCTCGCCCGGGGTGAACTTCACCATGGAAGGGTCTGATATGGCATTGACCTCGGCCACGATATCCTTGTCCACAGGGGAAGTGATCTGCGCCCCGTCAGACCAGTAGACCTTGTAGCCGTTGTATTCTTTAGGGTTGTGAGATGCCGTCACCATCACGCCTGACTGCGCGCCCATCTTCCTGATGGAATAGCTCAGTTCAGGAGTAGGGCGAAGATTTTCAAACAGATATACATGCAGCCCGTTTGCGGAGAACACATCAGCGGTGATTTTCGCGAACTCCCTGCTGTGATTCCTGCAGTCGTATGACACGCATACTTTTATATCATCACCTGTGCAATGCTTCCTGATATAGTTCGCCAGCCCCTGGGTAGCCATCCCTACAGTGTATTTGTTCATGCGGTTGGTCCCCACGCCCATCACGCCGCGGAGCCCGCCTGTACCGAACTCGAGGTTACGGTAGAACGCGTCTTCAAGACCGGCAGGGTCGTTTTCCATAAGGTCCTTCACCTGTTTCTTGGTCTCTTCATCATAATTGCCTTCGAGCCAGCTCTGGGCAACCTGTCTGAAATCTCTTGTAGTTTCCATTGCAGTATTGTTTTAAACTTCGTTTACAATCACGCTGCGCCTCGGCATAGTCCGAACGAGTTCGTCCTCTACTCTCAGCTTGCAGTTTATTTTAAATTAAAGATTTTCCTTCCGTTTATAACAGTTTCTGTCACAAATCCTACAAATTTATAAAATGTTTCAGACATTTCATATGCGCGGCGGCACATCAGCAATAAAAAAAAGCGGATGGCTCCCCGTCACACCAATAGTAAGCCGTCATTTAGAAAGTGGTTATATTGACGTTGACCTCATATTCCGGGAGTTTGTCGTAAAGACCCCAAAAATAATAAGGTGCTATCACAGCGGGCGCTGCTCCATCAAGCACCCTATATACCAGATTTAAAGTCAAAACATCTGTCCCGGTCTCCACTGCCTGGCTCTCCAGACTGTAGCTTGGCTCTTCGAAAACATACTGCCCGACTATAAGCGAATATTTCGCAAAGTCAATGTCAGGCAACTCAATCGGTTCAGGGACAATTTCCCTTAGTCCATCCACAGTGTTGATAAGGAAGCATTCCGTCTCATAGCAATCTATATGACTGAAGTTGAAATCAGACGAATAGCCTGACAGATGGGCCTCGAAGAAATCAGTGATCTCCTGGGAAGGCGCTACAGGGGGTGTCCCGGCAGCCGTAGGAGCTTCGTCGGAATCGCTGCAACCGGCAAAGCCCGCGCCCGACAGAAAGAGTGCTGCAGCAAGGATCAGTGTCTGTGTTTTCATGGCATTGATAGTTTAATGTTTAACAATCTTATAAAGACAGCCGGTCGGTTTTAGTCACATTCTCTAAAAATCTGATAGCAAATATCACATTTTGGCTTAAAGTTATAAAATTCATACAAACATCAAAATAAGAATTGTCAAATTTCAGTTGTTCCGGATTTTCCTGAAAATTCTTTTAAACTTCGTTTACAATCACGCTGCGCCTCGGCATAGTCCGAACGAGTTCGTCCTCTGCTCTCGGCTTGCAGTTTATTTTATGAATCTTTTCAGCTTAAGTTTCCTAATTTTGCAGACCGAAAGACTTTTGACATGAGCACTCCAGCAACCGCACCGGACAGATTTACAGAATTCGTCCTCGAACATGAAAACGACGACACCGCAAGGCTCCTGCTTTCCAAAGAAAGGTGGAAAGACATAGACATTGACCTGGCTGTCAACACCATACTCTCCCGCAGAAAACTCAGGGACAAAGTTCCTGCATGGTACAGCCACGCCGGACTAGTCTACCCGGCGAAGCTTTCCGCCGAGCAGTGCAGCTCTCAGGATACGGCCGGATACAAAGCCGCCCTTGCGCTCCGCCTGCACAGGGGACAGACAGAAAACGGCAGCCGCCTGCACAGGGCATCCCCGGCAGCCCCTGTCAAGGAAGCCACGGAAAACGGGGACCTCCCTCTAGCGGACCTGCATATCGCGGACCTGACCGGAGGACTGGGAGTAGACAGCTGGGCTTTCTCAAAAGTGGCCGGCAAGGTCTTCTATAATGAAATGGACCCGGTCCTCGCCCATGCCGCCCGGCACAATTTCCTGACTCTGGGCGCATCAGGCATATCTGTGCACAACTCGACACTCTCTCCCGGATCCGCCGCAGAACTCCTGGAAGGCTTCCGTCCCGGAATCGTATTCCTTGATCCTGCAAGAAGGGCGGATGACGGAAAGAAGGTTTTCTTGATAGAAGACTGCAGGCCGGATGTGCTGGGGATGAAAGACGAACTGCTGGAAATATCGAAGTGCCTGATGGTGAAGCTCTCCCCTATGGCCGACATCAGCATGGTGACAGAAAAGCTCGGCAGGCAGTGCAGCGAGCTGCACGTGGTGGCCTCCGGAGGGGAATGCAAGGAGCTGCTTGCAGTACTTGACAGGGCTTTCCACGGGGAATGCCGCATAGTGGTGTGCAGCGATGCGGGCAGGGCTGACAGGGGCATATTCTCCTTCACACGGACAGAGGAGCGGGCGGCACCGGCAGTCTTTGTCTCCGGGGAAGAGGAGGCAAGCCGTTCCCATTTTCTCTTCGAGCCGGGAAAAGCTCTCCTGAAATCAGGCGCGTTCAACCTGATTTCAAGCCGGTTCGGCATAAAGAAACTCTCCCGCAGCACGCACCTTTACCTTTTTGACGACGGCAGCACTGCCAGTGAGCTTGCATCATACGGAAAGGTATTCCGCATACTGGAGACCTTCCCCGTAAACGGAAGAAATATCCGCGAAGCAGGCAGGAAATATCCGCACGCTGAAGTCACCGCCCGCAACATCCGAATGAGCAGCGAACAGCTGAGGAGTAAGCTCGGTGTGCTGCCAGGGGACCGCATCCACATCTTCGGGGCAGAATACCTGTTCGTCACGGAACGGTATATCCCGGCATAAGGCCCGGACAAAATGACACCGGTTCACACATCAGCAGTTATGGTACCTTTGTAATGTATTGACAATTAATATATTCCCCCAAATACCCAACTGAAGGTGTGCAAACTCGGTCGCGTATCATCCAAACGCCTCCAGGAAAAGGTTGGCATCCTTGAACTGCAGAGTTGATTTTGCGATAAAACATTGACTGTCAGGACAATATATCCCTAGATGTTCTCCCGGTCCCGTTATCAGAAAGCGGACCGGGAGAATCACCTCGCAAATAATCAATTGACAGTCAATAAAATGTGTGTAATGTGACTTTACCGATGACGTGTCCTGTCCTTGTCCCTTTTCTTCCCCCCTCAATTACCTCCCAGGGAAAATTCAGATAGCCAATAAAACACCTTTCACTACCACCAAGGCCCGTCAGGGCCGCACCGGAGCGTCAGCAAGGTTTCCGGGAGGAAGCCGAGCAGCGCAGGTGCCGGCAGAGCGAAGCGGAGCCGCATGCCCCGGCGGGGCTGTCACCGAAAGGTGACTGGGGGTAGACAGGCGAAGTTCGCAAGACCTTCAGGGCCGGGCATTTCTGTATCATCTGACATCCTTCCTGTCCCGTTATCAGAAACAGACTTGTAGCCGGACAAAATCTGCTCCGGGCCTCAAGGCTCTGACAGTGAATTTAAGGGGTAATATTGCGGATAGTCATTGAATATATACAAAATTTTGAAATAAAATTTGCAGAATAAAAAATGTTTCATACCTTTGCAATCCCGACTTGAAAACGGGGAAGCTCATTAAAACTTTTTGGGGAATAACAAGGAAGGGAGTTTACTTCCGTAAATGACCGACCGACGATGCGCCGCCTGACGCACTCCCGGAAATAACGGCAGACTTTGAAGTTTATTTTTGGGGAGAACAAGGAAGACAAGCGAGGAGGAAGGGAGTTTACTTCCGTAAATGACCGACCGACGATGCGCCGCCTGACGCAGTTATCACCAAAAAGAAACGAAAAAAGGGAGCATAGCTCAGTTGGTTCAGAGCGTCTGCCTTACAAGCAGAGGGTCGGGGGTTCGACTCCCTCTGCTCCCACCACCCGAAAGGGCATATTCAAAAGCAGTTGCAGAAATGTGACTGCTTTTTTCAGAATCTTATTATCAGGAAAAAAATATTCCGGTCCGAAAGGCCTGTATGCAGGGAAAATTTCGTAAATTCGGCACCGATGGGCAACATGGCAGCGGCCAGGCCGTACAGGCTTGTTGTGCATTTGTCTTATAATCTGTGTTTTACCTGTTATATCATTGACTTATGAAATCGTTTCCGTTTAAAGTAGCAGCCGTTTTAATCTTCATGGTCCATGCCGCCGCAGCTGTACAGGGGCAGGAGCCGTTTTTCCCCTCAAAGGCCGGGATTGTCCTCCAATATGAGGACAGGGATGCCTCAGGGAAACTGCTTTCGTCCACGACAGACTCTCTGTCAACATTCTCCGGAGATTTCACAAAAGGCTATGCCACAATGGTTTCGACGGAATCAAACCAGGACGGCAAGACCACAGCACATACCGGGATACAGTTCAGGTTCGTCGACGGGGAGGTCATAACCGACATCACGGCCACTATGGAGGAATCGTTGAAGGAAATGGTGGCGCAGTCCCTGGCCGCCAGCGGTGCGTCCGAGGAGGACATGAAGGAGATGGGGGCGGTACTTGACCAGACTACCGTTTCCGGCGAGTGCCGCGGGATCCCTGCTGACATTTCCGAAGGGATGGAGCTGCCGGAATATTCCGCCGAAGTCAAACTGATGTTCGTCAAAGTGAAGGTGAGCAGCAAGGACAGGAAGGTCTCCGGCCGCGAGACCGTCACTGTTCCGGCGGGGACTTTCGACTGCTTTGTCGTCGAGGAGCAGATGACGGTCAAGTCAATGTTCATGAGCGAGAAAAGCTCTATGAAAACCTGGTATGCACGCGGCATTGGCGTCGTAAAAGAAGAAACGTGGGACAAGAAGAAACTTGTCAGCGTCAGCGAACTTACCGCGATCAGGGGCGGGGAATGACGGCGGACCCCGCATGAGATGAGGAGCCTAAAACAGGCTGATCCTCTTCCTGCCTTGACATCCTTTGAGGCCCGACGGATAGCCGGTAAAGGCATGAAACTGATCCGGGGTGCGGTTTCATGGCGATAAAGTGAAACATTTTCCGGAAAAACAAGTATAATGAAATACAGCGGTTCAGAAAAACTCCGCTGGCGACACGTCATCAATGGGGCTGTTCTGGTTTTGACAGCACATGACATTGGACGGTAAGCACGTCGGGCGTCGGAGGTTTGCCCGTTAATCTCAGCTTCCGAAAATATAGTTGGCAACAACAATTACGCACTCGCTGCCTAATCTACCAAGTAGTTTAGCTTAATCGACGGCCGCCAAGGCTGCGGCTGCGACGAGTATCTCTCCAGGCTTTAGGCCGGTTATGTCTGGAATATGAGGTATCATCCAAACCGGATGCACAGAGGGACTCCTTTAAACTCTGCCAAGATCCAGAGGATAAGCTGCGGATAGCCTGTCTCCCGGCAGTCCGCCGCCGACAACCAAAGAGAGACTAAGCGTGTAGAAAGCTGCCTGGTGCAGTGTTTGGACGGCGGTTCGAATCCGCCCAGCTCCACAGAAAGAGGATGAAGCAAAGTCTCGGCGAGACTTTGCTTCATCCTCTTTCTTTATAGACAGGACCGGGACAGCCTATTTGTAGAGATAGAACTTTTTCGACATCCTGCGGAAAGGCTGCACATCCTTATGCCAGTACTCCTCTATGTCAGAGAACCTGTAGCGCCGGCCGAAAATCCTTCTCACATAGTCACTTCCGCATACTTTATCAAACAGCCCGACACCGTCGGCGGCCTCGAAGGCACCCTTGTCAGGATAGAGCTGCTTAACCGCCTGCATCACATAGAACTGTATCTCCGTCAGCGGAGCCGCATCATAGTCCGTGAAGAAATACTGCACGCCTTTCACAAGCTTCCCCTTTGAACTTCCAGAGAACGGGGTGAAATAAATCGTCCTGAAAGCCACTCCCGGTATGCGGTAGCTGTCAAGCGTTTCCTTAAGACGCTCCGCATCCATCCACTCCGCGCCGAACACCTGGAACGGAAGGGTATAGCCGATGCCGATATTAAGGAAGCCGTAGAGCTCACCGCATATCCCTGAGGCTGGATAGCACATCGCTGCCTCGTCACTCGGGATGTTCGGAGACGGCAGCACCCACGGAAGACCCGTATCCTTGTAGAGCATCCAGCGGTGCCAGCCTTCCATCGGTATGACAGTCAGCCTGCAGCGCGAAGGCTCCCTGTCCCCGAGCTGCCCGCGGTTGAGCCCCTTGCCGTTGATAAGCAGGGCAAGCTCCCCTACCGTCATTCCATAAATATAAGGAATCTCGTACTGGCTCACGAAAGAAAAATACCCGTCCTGGACATACGGACCCTCTATCTTGTCCCCTCCCAAAGGGTTAGGCCTGTCAAGCACCACGACCTCTATCCCCTGCTCAGAACATGCCTCCATCACCAGCCCGAGCGTGCTTATGAACGTATACGACCGCACTCCCACATCCTGGATATCATATACCATCACATCTATGCCCTTGAGCATCTCCGGTGTCGGCTTGCGTGTAGCCCCATACAGGGAATATACAGGAAGACCTGTCGCGGAGTCCTTTGTGTCAGTCACTTTACCGCCCGCATATACATTCCCGCGGACCCCGTGCTCAGGCCCGTAAAGGGCTACAAGCTCGACCCCGGGGGCATTGTAGAGGATATCGATTGTGGAACGCATGTTCCTGTCCACTCCGCTGGGATTGGTCACCAGGCCGACACGCTTGCCCCGGAGACAGTCGAAGCCACGGCTCTCCAGGACCTCAATCCCGGGCCTCACCACATCCTCGGGCCTCCTGCCCTTGGCTTCAGAGCTGAGGGGAAAGAAAGCAGCCATGGTGCCGGCACATACCAGCGCCACGACTGCAGAAATCAAACTGTTCTTCATATCTGTAGGATAATCAATCATTTCAGAAACTCCATACCGGAAAGCATCAGAGGTTCATGACCCTGCCGATAAAGAGTATATTGTCATTTTCAATATCCGCGATAGCGAAAAGGAACGGACGGTCGACAGTCATGGACACAGGTACAGGTCCAATATTGGCCGATGTCAGCCTTATCCCGATGCTCGTGACTGCGGCTGCCTCAGAGCCCTCCTCGTTCACCTCGACAAAGCATTTCTGCTTCACCTCGTCCACGGCAATGCGCCCGGAAGCTATCCCGCCCAGCTCTGCTGACGGTGTGAACACCCTTTTGGCGCCCATACCGGAAAGCGCACTGTTGAGGACTGTGGTGGTCTCCATCCTGAACTTCGGCATACGGTAGCTGACCTCCGTCTCCTCCATAGAGTCCAGAGCCTTCCTGTATGACCCGTCATCCAGATACGGAAGGACAGCGTCCGGAGAGACATCTCTGGCCGGAAGGAGCACAAGCATACTGTATTTCCCGCCCTTGTAAGGGAGGCAGATCAGCTGGCTGCCCATATATTCCGCATACCTGAACTTGCTCTTGAGTGTCATGAACGGGACTTTGGACTCCCGCGAATAGCCGTAGAACGTGGCGTCAGATGTCATGTCAGGGTCGAATGCCTTTTCCCACGGCGTCTTGAAATACAGCGCATTCATAAGGAACATTACCATATCAGGACTTATCTGGCCGATAATCTCCGGGATACGCCCCATGGTATTTTCCGAGCACCATGCGTTTATAATCCCCACACTCGCAGGGTCGGAGAAATCCAGGTTCTCCACCCTGGCATTGAAAGTCCCGGACAGTTCCTCCAGATATGCCGCCTTCACCTTGAAGCCGTCCCGGATCCAGGCAGAGTTGGCCGACCTGATGTCCACTGAAGAATCCGCAGCCACCTCCGCCGAGGTGAATGTAACCCCGTTCAGAGCCTGTGCCAGCTCTTCCCTTGTCCTTCCTTCCGCCCCTTCGGCCAGCATGGAAAGCGCCACCCCGGCGCTGTACGGGGAGACAAACACATTCTCCCTCTCATCCGCGCCGGATATCACATTCCTGAAGAAAGAAACCGAATAATCTATTCCCGACCCTTCCTGAGCCGGAGCTGTATTGACCGTCCGTCCGCAGCCTGCCGCCACCATTGCCGCAGCTGCCACCGCAGCGTATGCAAATCTTTTCATAACATGACATTTATGCCGCATCCGCGGCTGATACAATCTGCAAAGATAACATTTACGCCGGAGGCGGCAAATAATTAGTCGATAGAGTCAATTTTTCAGCACACAATACGTCAACCAGTTATATTTCCGGGTGAAACTCCTTTTCCAAAGTATGAAATGCAGAAAAGAGGGCGCCCGCAGGCGCACGGCAGACATATAGGAAGCCCTCACTATACCAATTACAAAAGAAAATAGTATTTTTGCATCCGTGAATTTAAACCCTACAATGCTATGATAAAGTCAATGACAGGATACGGGAAAGCGGAAGTGGAACTGGGATCCGGAAAGCTGAGTGTGGAGATCCGTTCACTGAACGGGAAAAACGCTGACATAAACCTCAAGACATCCCTGCTCCCGAAAGACAAGGAGCTGTATGTAAGGCAGCTGATAGCGTCAAAGCTCAAAAGGGGCAGCATTGATGTATTCATGAATTTCGAGGCCAATGCGGCAGAAAGCGCGAAGACCATAAACCGGGAGCTGGTGATGGAGTATTTCCGCCAGATCGACGGGATTTCCGCATCCGTCACGAAGGAATTCCCGAACAGCAATGTCATGGACTCTTCATACATCCTATCTGCGATCCTGAGGTTTCCCGATGTGCTTGACATGAAGAAAGCCGATGTCATCACAGAGGACAACTGGCCTGCTGTAGAAGGCTGCATACAGGAAGCCCTGGAGAAAGTGGACGAATTCCGTATGCGCGAAGGCGAGTCTCTCTGCAAGGATGTCACGGCCAAGGTATCCAATATCCTGGCTTTCGTGGACATGGTGGAGCAGCATGAGGCAGAGCGCATCACGTCCATAAAAGAAAAGATAGTCGCACGATTCGAGGAGCTCCAGCTCGAGCCCGACAAAAGCAGGCTGGAGCAGGAGATGATATATTACATCGAAAAACTCGACATCAACGAGGAAAAGGTACGGCTCCGCCAGCACTGCAGGTATTTCATGGACACCATAGCCACTGACCCGCAGCCTGGAAGGAAGCTCGGATTCATCGCGCAGGAGATGGGGCGCGAGATCAACACTACAGGGTCAAAGGCCAACAGTTCCGACATCCAGAAGATAGTGGTCAGGATGAAAGACGAGCTGGAGAAGATCAAGGAGCAGAGCCTCAACATCCTCTGACATGCACAGCCGGCCGCATCTCCCCTGCATACGGGGGGGGAAACTGGACCGGCCTCCGCTACTGGGCCGTTTTCACCACTGTCACTTCTATGCCCATCTCCTCCATGTTCTCCAGATAGACCTGCGGGATCCTGTCATCCGTGATGATCTGGTCTATGCCGTCCAGGCCGCATATCCGGCTGAACCCTTTCTTGCCGAATTTGGAGCTGTCCGCCAGAAGTATCGTCTTCTGGGCCGAGGACATCATCATGCGGTTGAGGTTGGCCTCCATCATGTTTGTGGTGGTGATGCCGAACTCCAGGTCCACACCGTCAGCCCCCATGAAGAGTTTGCTGCAGTTGAAATAGCTCAGCATATTCTCGGCGAACGGGCCTACCACAGACACGGAGCTCTCCCTCACCAGTCCTCCGAGCTGGATGACATCGATATCCTTGTTCTGGGAAAGGAGTGACGAGACAGACACTGACGCCGTTATGACGGTGAGTCCTTTCACGGAGGACATTTCCCTTGCCGCATACAGTATGGTAGTGCCCGATGCGATCAGGATAGTGTCGTTCTCTTCAAGCATAGTGGCGGCCTGGCGGCCTATGAGCCTTTTCTCCACGACATTCTGCTTTTCCTTTTCATTGATATGGCGGTCGCCGATATAAGGGCTGATAGGAATGGCCTTGCCATGTGTCCTGTAGAGCCTGTTCTGGGTCTCTAGTACTGTAAGATCCTTTCTTATAGTCACTTCTGAGACATTAAGCCTTTCTGCCAGATCAGTTACTGAAATGCTTCCCTGAAGCTGGAGAATCTCGATAATCGTCTTGTGCCTTTCGGACATTGACGACAACGTGTCGGTACTTTTGTCTTTTTCTGCCATCTTTATTGGTTTTTTCAGTTTATCCTTTTCACTTTCAGTCTCATGCTTGAGAGCAGGGACCCGCACAGCGCCAGGACAGCCCCAAGCAGGAGAGCCTTGTGAGGGGCCGACGAGTCAAAGAAATTGAACATCATCGCCACCAGGGCCGCCCCTGTCGTCTGGCCTATGAGCCTGGCGGAGGCCAGCATGCCCCCGGCGCTCCCTGACCTGTGCGCAGGCGCCGAGGAGAGAAGTATGTGGTTGTTCGGTGACTGGAACAGGCCGAAGCCAGCCCCGAAAAGCATTATCCTCCACACAAATCCGAAATGGGACACATCCTGCGGCATAAATGCCAGCAGACAGCACGAGACGCTCATCAGGAAAATGCCGGCACCTCCGAGTATGCCCGGGTGGATCTTCCCTATCATCCATCCGGCAGCCGGAGCCACAAACATTATCGCCAGAGGCGATGCCGTCATTATCAGGCCGGTGCCTACAGCGTCATATCCGTAGCCGTGCATCAGCAGGAACGGCATGGACACCATCATCAGCTGCTGGACGGTGAATGACAGTATGCTCGTGCCCACGGACATCGAAAACATCGGGATCCTCAGCAGGTCAAACGGCAGCATAGGGTATTCCTTCCGCAGCTGGGTCCGGACATAAATGAAGCCGACCAGGAAAAACACTGCGACGGCTATCAGTATCTTGTGCCAGTCAAGCCCGTGGGAGTATGCCTCTATGCAGCCTATCATCAGGCCGAAAGTCGCTGCGTTCAGCACGGTGTCCGCCACATTGAAATGCCGTCCGACGACCCTGGTAGGATTGTCCGGGAGGAATTTCCGTCCCATGAACCATGTCACTATGCCTATTGGGATGTTGATGGCGAAAAGCCATTCCCAGGTAGCCACAGACAGGATGGCCGCCGCCAGGGACGGTCCGGTGACAGAAGCTATCGCCACCACCGTGGCATTGAGCCCGACCCCTTTGCCCAGATGCCTTTTGGGATATATGATCTTGATAAGGGACGTGTTGACACTCATTATCATGGCCGCTCCAGCCCCCTGGATGACCCTGGAGGCCACCAGTACATGGAAAGTATGGGACAGGGCGCAGAAAAGGGAGCCCAATGTAAATACCACCACCCCGTAAAGGTACACCTTCTTGTAGCCGAAAAGCTCTCCGAGCGAGGCGAACGGCAGAAGGAACATCATGATCACCAGCTGGAAGGCGTTTACTATCCAGATGGAATCCGACGGGGATATATCCAGGCGCAGGGCGATGGTAGGGAGGGCGACATTGCAGATGGTGCCGTCCAGCACAGAGAGGAACAGGCCGCAGAATGTGGTGATTACGGCATAATAAATCTTGGGACGGTGAAGACCGTCCCAATCAAGATTGCCTGTCACTTCCGATGCAGCCTGCCTCATATGATATTATTTGACATCCACCTTGAGATTCCCTATATAAAGTCCCCAGCAGCCGTCGGTCACCACAGTGACAGGCCTGCCGTCCAGATCCTCCACCTGGACCGATGACTCGAGGAAAGTATGCGAATGTCCGCCTATTATCAGGTCCACATTCCTTATCCTGCGGGCGAGCTCCACGTCCGAATCATGGCTGCCGTCATAGCCCAGATGGCTCAGGCACATGACCAGGTCGCATTTCTTCTCATTGCGCAGATAGTCAGCATACTTGTTGGTCACTTCAGCCGGGTCAAGATACCTTATCTTGTCAGCGATATGCTTCTCCACTACCCTGGACACATCCGTCAGAAGGCCTATCACTCCTATCCTGAGCCCCGCCCTGCGGATGATCACGTATGGTCTCACCACCTTTCCCAGGCCGCTCCCGGTAAACTCGTAGTTGGCGCACACGGCAGGGCAGTCAAGGTCCTTCAGGCGGCGGGCCAGCTCGTCAAGCCCGTTGTCGAACTCGTGGTTTCCCAGGGCGGTCACGTCATACCCCATCGCGTTCATCAGACTGACTTCCACATCCCCTTTGAGGATAGTGAAATAGGAAGTGCCCTGGCTGAAATCCCCGGCATCCACCAGGAGCACATTGCGCTTCCCGTCCGCAGCCCTTACACTGTCTATGTAGGCGGCTCTTTCCACCACACCGCCAAGCCCAGCCTCGGCACCGGCCCTTACAGGGTCGATGTGACTGTGCGTGTCATTGGTATGCAGGATCGTGAGTCTCTGTGCCTGGAGCGACAGGGACATGCATATAACTGTACAAACAATAAAAATTCTCTTCATAGTTCCATGCCTTTAGAAGCCGTCATGATACCTGAGGGCTCACGTTATCTTATCTGCACCCTCCCGTCTGTGCGGTATTCCACCGGGCGGCCCGCAGCCGTGTCATTTCTGACAGCGTCCATCATCACATCATATATCTCCACAGGGTATTCAGTGACTTCCAGGGCATTGCGCGAGACATGAAGGTCGTCTCCCCCGTCGAGAAGGAATGTGATAGTAGCCACCCCGTACACTTTCTCATCATCCAGGGGCTCCCCGCCTATCTCGGCTGAGACCACCTTGCCGTCACTGGCCACTACGCGGACCCCGCCAAGCACCTGGAACCGCGTCGCCGCCATCTGGTCCAGGATAGCCCTGACATCCTTCCCCTTTAGCGCCACATAGACGATATTGTTCTTGAAAGGGAACATGGACATGATGTCATCTTTAAGGATGTCACCCTCGGGCATATCCACCCTGATGCCTCCGAAATTGCCGATACCCACGTCCACATGCTTTCCCGACGCCTTCTCGACAGCACTCATTATATTGTCAATGAACCAGTTAGAAAGTGTGCTTTCAGGATATGCATTCACCATCGGACGCGGAGAGTACCCCACGACCTCCTTCACCTGCGCCATGGCAGGCTGTGCTCCGATAAGAATGCGGGCAGCCTTTGCCGTGGCCCCGCCCCTGTATATCTTCCCGCCGGGCGAAAAATAGACATTGCCCTTGACATGGCCGACAGCCTCCCGGACATTCTCTGCCCCGGGACATCCCACGCCTGTGCGGCTGCCGTTCATCTGGCTGCGCGACCAGCTGAAAACCAGCTTGCCGGCATCGCCGCCGCGGACATCCTTCTCACTGTCTGGAGCTGCCGCAAGCATAAGCGGCACTGCCAGCAAAGCTACTGCAACACAAATTCTGTTCATATCAGACTTATTTCTGTTTCAACCACTTGTAAAGGTCCTTGAACGAAGTCTTCTTGCCGAACATCAGGATTCCTATCTTGTAGATCTTGGCCGAAAGGTATGCTATGAGCATGAAAGTCAGCACCAGAAGCACTATGGAAAGCACCAGCTCCCATGTAGGGACACCGAACGGGATCCTGGCGAGCATCACTATCGGCGAGGTGAACGGTATCATCGATCCCCAGAACACCACAGAGCTGTCCGGTGACTTGAATGCATAGAAAGCTATGAAGAACGCCAGCAGCAGCGGAATAGTCACAGGCAGCTGAAGCTGCTGGGTGTCGGCCTCATTCTCTACAGCGGAGCCTATTGCCGCGAAAAGCGATGCATACAGCAGGTAGCCCAGCACGAAATATATCACGAACGAAATGAGAATCATAGGATAGTTGATGTCCTTGATAGTCTCTATGACAGCGGCCATCTCGCTTGTACCCTCTTCAGGGAGAGCGACCTGCATGTTCATTCCGGAAGCATCGAGAGCCGCAGGGTCAACCCCCATACCCTCTGTCATCTGGGTCATCTGCTCAGTCTGTACATTGGCAGACTCGACGATGGAGTCAAATCCCACGAACGAGCCGAAGCCCACCACCAGCACGGCCGTAAGCACCACCCACAGGAAGAACTGCGTAAGGGCCACACATGCCACACCGATTATCTTCCCGAACATCAGTTCAGTAGCCTTGACGGAAGACACCAGCACCTCTACCACACGGCTTGACTTCTCCTCTATGACACTCTGCATCACCATGGCGGAGAACATCGCTATGAACATGTATATTATGATAGAGAGCACCAGGGATATGATCATATACACTTCCGATGATGTTATCTTCTCCTCCCCGGAATCATCCAGTGTAAATGTGGAGACCGTGACATCCGACTTCACATCCTCTATTATCTGCTTGAGGCCCTGGATCTTATATGACTCAAGCCTGTATTCCTCCACAGCTTCGTTCACATGGCGTCCTATGGCCTCTTTCATGTCCACGCTTATAGGCTTGCCTGAATACGCCTCCACCGATACTGTCTTGTTGACCGGATCCAGCGGTGAGACGACCACCAGGGCATCCAGGCCATCCTCCCCGCATTTTGCCTTGACACTGTCGACCGGCATCCCGGTATAGTCTGTATATTTAGTGGTCTCGTCGCTTACCATATACGGCATCACGATACCGGACTGGTCTACCACGGCCACTTCCTTGCCCTTGTCCTTGGTCATGAACATTATCACGCTCGGCAATATGCACATGGCGGCGAAAAAGACCGGACCCAGGAATGTAGTGAGAAGAAAGGATTTCTTCTTCACACGGGTCATGTATTCACGGCCTATTATGACATTGATTATATGCAGGTTCATAGCTTATTCCTCCTCGGTTACAAGTTTTATGAAAATATCGTTCATCCTCGGCACAAGTTCCTTGAAGGAATTGACCGTCAAGGACTGTGATATGACATGACGGAGCACGTCATTGGTATCCACGCCTTTTTCAATGGAAAGCACGGCTGTGTGCCGCCCTGAATCGTCATTGTCCGAAAGGACCTTGAAAAGCCCCGGGACGGACTCCAAGGATGAAGATGATGTATAGATGAGTTCGACATTGTTGTTGCCGTAGCGGTGACGGATATCGTTTACCCCTCCGGTGATCACCAGACGGGACTTGTTGATGAGGGCGATATTGTCACAGAGCTCCTCGACAGACTCCATATTGTGTGTGGAAAGGACGACAGTGGAGCCGGACTCCTTGAGTTTGAGTATCTCGTCCCTTATGATCTGGGTATTGACAGGGTCGAACCCGGAAAAAGGCTCGTCAAGAATCAGCAGCGAAGGCTTGTGCACCACAGTAGTGATGAACTGTACCTTCTGGGCCATTCCCTTCGAAAGCTCCTCCACCTTCTTGTTCCACCAGCTCTGGATTCCGAATTTCACGAACCACTCTTTCAAGGACTGGGAGGCATCCCTGGCACTCATACCCTTGAGCTGTGCCAGATACATGGCCTGGTCTCCTACCTTCATTTTGCGGTAAAGCCCGCGTTCCTCAGGAAGATA
>JADIMB010000081.1 GCA_017694995.1 Candidatus Cryptobacteroides faecavium
ATAGGTAATTCGATGTAATTTAAACTTTGTTTACAATCACGCTGCGCCTCGGCATAGTCCGAACAGGTTCGTCCTCTGCTCTCGGCTTGCAGTTTATTTTAATGAATTAAATTCATCGAATTCACGTTAATGTCATATCATTTCTTCTGCATGGCAGCCTTCGATTTTCGAGCACATGTCCAGGAACTTGTCTGCAAGCGACAGCCTTACAGGCACTTCAAAGGAACATTCCATGTCAAATTTCTGTGCTTCCGGTACAAGCCCCAGCTCTTTGGTCATTTTCATCACGTCATTCATGTTCAGGTAGCCGAAAGACAGGCGGAACCTGCGGCTTGCTATCTTTTCGATGACTGTAGAGCGGGCTATGGCATCTGCCGTTGAGGTCCTGTATGCCCGTATCAGGCCGGGGATACCGAGCTTTATCCCTCCGAAGTACCTCACCACCACTACGAGGATGTCGCTGAGCCCGCTGGACTCTATCTGCCCGAGAATCGGTCTCCCCGCAGACGAGGATGGCTCCCCGTCGTCATTTGCTCTGACTATATCTCCCTTGTAACCAAGCCTGTAGGCATAGCAATGATGCCTGGCGTCATGGTATTCTTTCTTTATTGATGTGATGATTTCCTTTATCCCGGCTTCTGTCTCTACCGGATAGGCGAGGGCAATGAATCTGCTCCCATTGTCCTTGAAAAGTCCTTCTGACCTGGATGCGATACTCCTGTAGGAGTCCTTTATGATATCTCCGGATTCGCTCATACCAAAGTCAAAATTAAGACAAATTTTGGAAATATTTTGTACCTTTGGGTGCTTTTTAGCAAAACGGGTTTGATATGATTTTGAGATATAGGGTTTCTCTCCCTGGCATTAAGGGATTTGCAAGAGTATATGAGGTGAAGGACACCACTACTCTTTATTCGCTCCACAAGCAGATGCGTTCGGACATGGCTTTTCCTCAGGACCAGCTGGTGCTGTTCAAGGCGCAGGATGAAAACGGGAATGTGACCGCCAGATACGGGATTTTCAATCTGGGGGCGGGCACTATAGATTCTGTGACGCTCGGACAGACTTACCGGAAAGGAGAGGTGTCGTTCGTCTATTTCTATGACACGACAAATGCCAAGAGCGTGATCGTCACCTGCGAGGGCACCGCCCAGGAGCGTAAGGGCGTAGTGTATCCGGTGCTGGTGGAGACTAAGGGGCCCAACCCTGTCGATTTCGAGAACGGTTATGTGGCCTTCGAGGACCTTCCGGATGACAAGAAGAGGTCTATCCAGGCCGGGGCTTCCGATGATGATGACGATATGGACGATGACCCTGATACCGACACAGAGGAGATATACGACGGCGATCAGGATGATGACGAATAGTCCTGCCGATGAAGAAGCTCATAATCGTCCTTGGGCCTACTGCGGTAGGGAAGACCGACTATAGCATAGATCTGGCGTTGAAGTACGGGTCGCCTGTAATATCCTGCGACTCGAGACAGATTTACAGGGAAATGACGATCGGGACAGCCGTCCCTTCAGCTTCACAGCTTTCCGCTGTGAAGCATTATTTTATACAGTCGCATACCGTTGAGCAGCCTTTCACGGCAGGAAGATATGAGCTGGAGGCCCTCGCCCTGATAGAGGCACTGTTCCGCGAGGGGCATGATACTCTGGTCATGGCAGGCGGGTCCGGCTTTTATATCGATGCGGTGTGCAGCGGGCTGGACGATTTCCCGCAGGCGGACCCGCAGCTCCGGGAAGAGCTGATGCAGAGGCTTCGCGACGAGGGGGTGGAGTCGCTGAGGCTTGACCTCCGGCGGCTTGACCCGGAAAGTTATGCCTCGATAGACATTGCCAACGGGCAGAGGGTCGTCAGGGCCCTTGAGGTGTGCCTGATGACGGGGCGCAAGTTTTCTTCTTTCAAGACTTCCGCAGTGAAGAAACGTGATTTCCTTATAGAGAAGACAGGCCTTGTGCGTCCACGTGAAGTGCTGTATGACAGGATAAACCGCAGGGTGGTCCAGATGATTGACGACGGCCTTGTGGACGAGGTGCGTTCCCTGCTGCCCTACAGGGACTGTGCCGCCCTGCAGACAGTGGGGTACAAGGAGATTTTCGATTATCTCGATTTCTGCAGCGGCAAGGAATATGTGCCGCCTGTGTCCGGGCAGCACAGAAACGACGGCCCGGTCAGATCTCTTGACAGGGCCGTCGAGCTTATCCGGCGCAATACCAGGCATTATGCCAAAAGGCAGCTGAGTTACTGGCGGAGGGACAAGGGCATCAGATGGATTTCCCTCTGATGCGCATTGCCGCCTGCCTATTCTTCCGCGAAAAGCGATATTATATTCAGTATCACCTTCGAGGCTTTCTCCATGCTCTCGAGAGGGACGTACTCCAGCTTGCCGTGGAAGTTGTGCCCTCCGGCGAAGATGTTCGGGCATGGCAGTCCCATGAAAGAGAGGTTCGCTCCGTCCGTACCTCCGCGGATCGGCTGTATGCGAGGCTTTATCCCTTCCTTTTCCATGGCTTTCACGGCCTTTTCTACGATATGGTAGTGCGGCTCCACCTCTTTCCGCATGTTGTAGTACTGGTGCTTTATCTTCAGGGATGCTGTGCCCGCTCCGTATTTTGTGTTGATGAAATCCACGCACTGCTGCATCACTTCCTTCTTTTTCTCGTACAGGCCCATGTCATGGTCCCTGATTATGTATGAGAACTCCGCTTCCTCCACTGTGCCGTTGAAGCTGACGATATGGAAGAACCCTTCATATCCTCCAGTGTATTCCGGGCGCTGCTCTACCGGGAGAAGGCTGTTGAGTTCCATCCCTATGAGGATGGCGTTCAGCATCTTGCCTTTGGCGTATCCAGGGTGGATGTTGCGGCCCTGGATGTGCACTGTGGCGGCAGCGGCGTTGAAGTTCTCGTATTCAAGCTCCCCGATGGCCCCGCCGTCCATGGTGTATGCGTATCTGGCCCCGAATTTCGCCACATCGAACTTGACGACTCCGCGCCCGATTTCCTCGTCAGGGGTGAAGCCTATCTTTATCTCCCCGTGCTTGAATTCGGGATGCTCCATCATGTATTGTGCGGCATCCATGATTTCAGCCACGCCGGCCTTGTCATCAGCCCCGAGCAGGGTGGTGCCGTCCGTGGTGATGATGGTCTGTCCGCGGTATCCGGCCAGTTCCGGGAAATCACTGACTTTCAGAGAAAGCCCTGACTTTTTGTCCAGAAGGATGTCCTTCCCGTCATAGTCCTTGATTATCTGAGGCTTGATGCCCGCCCCTGAAGCATCTGGAGATGTGTCCACATGAGCTATGAAACCGACGGGCGGCACGTCTTTCCCGCAGTTTGACGGGATGCTTGCCATTACATAGCCGTATTCGTCCAAATCAGCACTGATGCCCATGGCGGTGAGTTCATCTTTCAGCATCTTCAGCAGGTCCAGCTGCTTCCGGCTGCTCGGCTGGGTTTCTGACCCCGGATCAGACTGCGTGTCTACTGACACGTATCTGAGAAATCTGTCTAAAATCTTTTCCATAATATATTAACGTCAGTCCGACGAATTAATGTTTGACAATATTATATTGAAAATCAACATTTTGTCTTTCTTGACCGGCATTAAGGATTTCCGGGGGAAACCCTGTCTGTCCACCCCCAGTCACCTGAGGTGACAGCCCCGGTGGGGCATGCGGCTCCGCGTCACATCAGTATGAGGCTTATGCCCATTATCGCCATTCCCGCCACTACTCCGGCTATTGCCACATGGTGCTTCCCGTACTTCTCCGCGGTAGGGAGAAGTTCATCCAGAGAAATGTATATCATTATGCCTGCGACTGCCGCCAGTATGAGAGGGAATGCAGCCCCTCCGTCAGAGATCTGTATCCCGAAAAGCGAGGTGAGCCCGTAGCATATTGCCGCCCCTGCCGGCTCGGTCAGTCCTGAAAGCGTCGCATAAAGCACGGCCTTGCCCTTGCTTTTGGTTGCATAATATATAGGTATGGCTACGGCAATGCCTTCCGGGATGTTGTGTATGGCTACCGCGAATGTTATCCCAGCTCCTGTCTGGGCGCTGCCAAGCGAACTGATGAACGTGGCCATGCCTTCGGGGAAATTGTGTATGGCGATTGCTATCGCGGACATTATGCCCAGTTTCTTCAGGGCATTGTGGTCTGCGCTCTTTTCTGATGCGGAAATCATGTCCGTGGCCGCTGTCCTGGCGTTCAGAGACAGCCCGGTGGCTTCATGCGGGTTCTCGTACTCCGGTACCACGAAGTCGATGAGGAATATGAGCCCCATGCCGATGAAGAACGATGCAAGCACCAGTGCCCTGCCGTTGATTCCGCTGTATGCGGCACCCTGTATGGCTGCCTGTGCTTCAGGATAGAGCTCTGCCAGCGAGATGAATATCATCACTCCGGCAGAAAGCCCGAGTGCCCCTGCCAGGAAGTTGCTGCTCAGCTTTTTCCCGAATATTATCAGCAGCCCTCCCGCTCCGGTGGCCGCCCCGGCCAGCAGAGTAAGAAGCAAAGCCTGAAGTATCTCGTTCATTGTAAGGCGGGTCAGTCTTCTTTTTCAGCCTTAAGGGCAGAGAAAATGATAAATACGATTATCGCTGTATAAGGTATGATGGCCACTGGCTCGGTCCATGGTGAAGGCTCCATGAATGCGTCCACTTGCGCATATCTCAGGATTGCGCTGACAACCCCCATCAACGCACCTCCTGCTATGAATCCGGACGCTATCAGTGTGCCTTTTTCCTGGCGCGCTCCGTTGAGTGCCTTGTCCTTGCTGCGTGTGCTTACAAACCAGGAGACCGCACCTCCGATGAGCATAGGCATGTTCAGGTCGATAGGGATGAACATGCCGAGCGCAAACGGGAGAGCCGGGACTTTGAACAGTGTAAGCAGTATCGCTATCACTGCTCCTATTCCGTACATCAGCCATGGGGCTCCGCCTCCGTTCATCATCGGTTCTATCACCGCTGCCATTGCGTTGGCCTGAGGAGCCACAAGGGCGTCTTCGCCTGTGAATCCGTATGTCTTGTTGAGAACAAGCATCACACCGCCTACGGTGGCGGCTGCCACCAATGTCCCCAGGAACTTCCATGTCTCCTGCTTTTTTGGTGTGCTTCCTATCCAGTAGCCTATCTTAAGGTCTGTCACGAAAGCCCCTGCGACTGAGAGGGCTGTGCAGACTACACCTCCTATAATGAGGGCGGCTGTCATTCCCGCAGTCCCGTTGAGGCCGGCCGCCACCATGACAATGGAGGCGAGTATAAGGGTCATGAGAGTCATTCCGCTGACAGGGTTGGACCCGACTATCGCTATGGCGTTGGCCGCCACTGTCGTGAACAGGAATGCGATGATTCCGACCACCAGGAGTCCGATGACGGCATGCCATATATTGTCGACCACTCCAAATGCGAAGAATACGAGGATTGCCAGCAGGGTGAGTCCTATGCCTATGATTATGATTTTCATGGAGATATCCCGCTGGGTCCTTATCGTCTCGGCCTCGGTCCCGGTCTTTTTGCGCTTGAATTCACCGGCAGCCAGTCCGAGGGCGGACTTGATGACGCCGAATGACTTGACGATCCCTATGATTCCCGCTGTAGCTATGCCGCCGATGCCTATATGGCGGGCATATTCGGAAAAAATCTGCTCTGCCGGCATTTCCCCGATGGCCGCAGTCACACCTGTGTTCATCAGGTCAATGACCTGGCCTCCCCAGATAAGGTTCATCAGCGGTATTATCACCAGCCATACCAGGAAGCTGCCGCAGCAGATGATAAATGCGTATTTGAGTCCTACGATATATCCGAGCCCGAGTACAGCCGCTCCTGTGTTGAGCTTGAGCACGACCTTGGCTTTTTCCGCGACGGCCTCGCCGAAAGGCAGTATCCTTGTAGTGATGGTTTCTCCCCAGAGTCCGAACGTGGATATTATAAAATCATAAAGTCCTCCGATAAGCCCGCTCACCAGCAGGGTCCTTGCTCCTTTGCCGCCGCTCTCCCCGCTGACCAGGACCTGTGTCGTGGCCGTAGCCTCAGGGAACGGGTACTTGCCGTGCATCTCCTTGACGAAATATTTCCTGAACGGTATCAGGAACAGGATTCCGAGCACTCCGCCAAGCAGGGAGGAGAAAAACACCTTTGTGAAATTGACGGTAAGCTCAGGATATTTGTCCTGTAATATATATAGTGCAGGGAGAGTGAATATCGCTCCTGCCACAATCCCTCCCGAGCAGGAACCGATGGACTGGATAATCACATTCTGCCCAAGGGCGTTTTTCTTTCCCAGGGCACCTGAGACCCCTACCGCGATGATTGCGATAGGTATGGCTGCCTCGAACACCTGCCCTACCTTAAGCCCCAGAAAAGCCGCAGCTGCCGAGAAGATGACTGTCATCAGAAGCCCGAGCCCCACAGAATAGGGGGTGACTTCCGGATAATCCTTTGCCGGGGAAAGCAGCGGTCTGTATTCCTCTCCCGGTTTGAGTTCCCTGTGCGCGTTTTCCGGCAGGCTTGTCTTTTTCTTTTCTTCCATGTCTGTTGTCAAGTTTTTCAATCCGGACATCGCCGGTCAGATTAATATTCAAAACAAGCAAATATACGTAGAAGCCGAGAGCAGAGCAAATTTATTTGCTATGCCGAGGTGTGAACCGTATATGTGGCCGCCAGGCCAAATATCGTAGAAGCCCCAGAGCAGAGCAAATTTATTTGCTATGCCGAGGCGCAGCCGGTCCTATGACACAGAACTCATAATGCCGGATAAACCATCGGAAAAATGTGTGTGTTTTTTGTTGTATTGTAAATATTTGATTTGTAGGATATTGTGAATTTATCGCAAATGAAAGGCAAAAAAAAGATGAAAATTATTGCGAAAAAATTTGGAGGTAAAGAAAAAGTCCGTATCTTTGCAGCCCGTTTGAGAAAAAACGGTGAGAAAAAGCCTTTTGAGGCGAGATCATTGACAATATTGAGAGAGATAACGAGGTAAAGAAAACGAAGCGAGAAAGTCTTTTCGAAGAAGAGACGATTTCACAGGCAACGAAGGCGAGAGCCTGAGTGACGAAACACGAGAGTGGAAGTTACAAGGGCGGACGGGGGATGCCTAGGCTTCCGGAGGCGAAGAAGGACGCGGCAAGCTGCGAAAATGCACGGGGATCTGCAAGCATGATTTGATCCGTGCGTGTCCGAATGGGGCAACCCGGCGGGCTGAAGGCCCGTCACACCGCGAGGTGGGCGAACCCGGGGAACTGAAACATCTCAGTACCCGGAGGAGGAGAAAGAAAAATCGATTCCCAGAGTAGTGGCGAGCGAAATGGGAGGAGCCCAAACCGGCGCCGTCGAGGCGGAGCCGGGGTAGTAGGGCCGGCCAAAGAATACCGGCGATGGAACCGGAACGGCCTGGAAAGGCCGGGCGCAGAGGGTGACACCCCCGTAGGGGCAACACCGTCGGAGATGGGCCGGCACCTGAGTAGGGCGGGACACGAGGAATCCTGTCTGAAACCGCGGGGACCATCCCGCAAGGCTAAATACTACCGGAAGACCGACAGAGGACCAGTACCGTGAGGGAAAGGTGGGAAGCACCCCGAGCAGGGGAGTGAAACAGAACCTGAAACCGTCCGTCCACGAGCGGTCGGAGCCGAGAGGCGACGGCGTGCCTTTTGCATAATGAGCCTACGAGTTAGTCCGTGCCGGCGAGGTTAATCCCTTAAGGGGAGGAGCCGGAGCGACAGCGAGTCTGAACAGGGCGTTCAGTCGGTGCGGCTAGACGCGAAACCTAGTGATCTACCCTTGGCCAGGCTGAAGGCGCCGTAACAGGCGCTGGAGGGCCGGACCGGTTTACGTTGAAAAGTGCTCGGATGAGCTGAGGGTAGGGGTGAAAGGCTAATCAAACTGGGAGATAGCTCGTACTCCCCGAAATGCCTTTAGGGGCAGCCTCGCGAGAGCTTCACGGAGGTAGAGCT